>CALBPW010000503.1 GCA_937899145.1 uncultured Bacteroidota bacterium | reverse complement strand
AAATAATTAAAAATTAAAAATTAAAAATTAAAAATTAAAAATTAATTCCGATAGCTATCTGGACTAACTCCTAAATCCTACAATAGACAATGCACTTTTTATCTCGGCATCGGCTTCTTATTTTGGCACTTGTCTGCTTTGGTGTGATGTACGCTATGCAGCACACAAAACAGGAGCCAAAAGATATTAACCCCGAGCGCATCGAGTTTATAAGCAGCCTGCATAACAAAGAGTTACTTGCCGAGCGGCTTGTCGATACATTGTTGGAAGTCGCCAACCGAAATCAAATTCCGCAGTTTGCCAACAGCGACAATCCGAAAATCGATAATCTGTACAGCAGGCACGGAATAATACTTTACCTTTACGATGGTAACAAACTGATTTACTGGACAAATAGCAACATCGTTATACCTAATGACAATTGGTACAACACTCCATTTGTACACACCGGCAATGCCTACATTGTGCCAAAAAGCAAAGAGGCAAACGGCAAAACGGCAGTTGCCGCCATTGTTATAAAAGAAGAATACTCATACGAAAACGCGTTTTTGCAGAATCATATTCACCCATCGTTTGACATTAAAAACAACATAAAAATTTCGTACGACGACAGGGAGTCGGAAAACGCCATTTATAGCAACGAAGGCAAATACTTGTTCACCTTTGATTTAGAAGATTCAGACGCGCTTTCCGACCAACGGAACGCCACATATCCCATCTTGCTTTTAGCTTTACTTTTGCTGCTGCTTTATGCGCAGCAAGGCATCAAAAAAAACAGGCTCAGCAATCGTAAATTCTTCACTATCGCCATAATAGCAATTGGCGTTAGAATAGTTATGCAAATTCTTATTCCGGGCGAAATCTTCGACCAAATCTTAATTTTCAAGCCACAATACTACGCCTCGTCGGTAGTTTTCCCATCGCTTGGCGATGTGTTTGTAACAGTGCTTCTTATTGTATATCTGCTTTTTGTCTATTTTTACAAAGTCCACCTCCAACGATTAGACAAATATTCGATTGCTAAACGCACAATTGTGCTATTTATATGGATAATTGTGCTGTCAGCTTACTATTTTGGAATGCACTATTTGCTTTACACACTCATTCATGATTCAAATTTCCAAATCGAAATTTGCGAGTTCACAAATCTGAATTCGTTTGGCGCAATGGCTTATATAATACTGGTGCTCAGTCTTATAGGCTATATATTTTTAATTGGTAAAGCATCAATACAAATTCTGAAAACATATAGTTATCCGCTTGCAATGGCTATAATGCTGCCAACAATGCTGATAGCCTCAATTATTTGGCTCAAGGCCGACAACACACTCACAAACCAACTTACATGCGCATCGTGCATTGCATTAACCGCAATTTGGTTTTTCCTCCGCTCGCGCAAGCAAATAAACTTTGTCAGCATTGCTATGGTTATCAGTCTTTTTGCAGGCTATGTAACAGCGTTTTTGCGCATCGAAGAGCAAAAACGGCAAACTGAAGAATGCGAAGTGATGGCGATAAACCTATCGCAAGTGCAGGATCCGACTGCTGAAATTGTGCTTAGCGAAGTTATAAGCGATATAAAAACCGATTACGAACTTACAACAATTCTGCAACAAACTGATTTTGACTTTGACAGGCTGTCGCGATACATTCAAAACCGGTACTTTACAGGATACTTAAACCGGTACAACTTTACATTGAGCATTTGCGACTCGCACAATCATCTGACAGTCAATAATATAAACACGCAGCAAAACTGCTACACCTATTATAATAGGTATCTGCGGCAATATGGGACACAGACACCCGTGCGAGGACTTTTCCGCATAAAAGACCCGCGCGCCGAAACTGCTTATCTATTCCGCGTTATAGTGCCCGTGCGGCATGGCAGCTATGTTACAATGTATTTCGAACTATCGCTTAAAACAAATTTTGAAACACTTGGCTACCCTGAATTGCTGCTCGAAAAGCCACTAACAACCGACAAGTACAAGCAACATATCAGCTATGCCAAGTATCAGAACGACAGGCTAATACTACACTCGGGCTCATTTCCTTACGCCTTCGACAGGCAAGTGTATGGCAAACAAAACAAAGAATTTGAACATTTTAAATACGAAAAACATGACCACGTTATTTACAATAAGGATTCTGAAAATTGCATAATTGTCAGCACACCAACCATCCACGGTTTCAATTTATTGGTATCATTCACATTTACATTTGTGTTCTTTATATTGGTGATACTACTATTAGCGCTAATAGCCAATTCATACACAAAATTTTTCGAGATACGTTTTACAATAAAAAATAAAATTCTATCATCGATAATGGTGATTCTGCTCATTTCGTCAGTGGCAATTGTAGCAGGAGTTGTTTATTACACCATCAACCACTATCAGCAATCGCAAAACGACATAATGGCAACAAAAATTCAGTCGATACTGATGGAAATGGAACAGCGTTATTCTAAAGTAAACGATATCAAAAAGATACCTGCCGATGAATTAAACAGCATACTTACATCGTTTGCGAACATTTTCCTTACCGACATCAATTTGTACGATAATGACGGGCAGCTGATTTCAACATCGCGCCGCGAAATTTATACCCGAAAACTAACAAGCGAGATGATGAACGCTTCGGCCTATCGTGAACTTGAACTTAACAAAAAATCACGTTTTATACATAAGGAAAACATCGGAAAGCTTGAATATTATTCTGCCTACATTCCATTTATCAACAGCCAAAACAAGATTTTGGCATACATCAATTTGCCATATTTTGTTAAACAGGCCGATTTGCGCGAGGAACTTACAAACGTATCAGTTACGGTTATCAATATTTTTGTTGTAATTATCATAATAAGTATTCTGATAGCATTTTATCTGTCGAACCGCATCACACAACCGCTACTTGCTGTCCAGCAACGAATTCGCAATATTGATATTGGTAAAAGCAATCAACGTGTTGAATATGAAGGCGATGACGAGATTGCTGAACTTGTAACCGAGTACAATCTGATGCTCGACGAACTGAGCATTAGCACGGCGCGGCTTGCAAAATCGGAGCGGGAGGGCGCATGGCGCGAAATGGCGCGACAGGTGGCGCACGAGATTAAGAATCCGCTGACACCGATGAAACTCAGTATGCAACTGCTTGAACGCTCGCTCCAAAATGGTGACGCCGATTTTAAGGAACGCTTTGAAAACACCTCGCGCACAATGATTGAGCAGATTGACAGTCTTTCGTCAATAGCATCGGAATTTTCGCAATTTGCCCGTATGCCAGAGGGACATACTGAAATTGTAAACCTCAACGAGCGCATCAATCAAAGTGTTGAGCTATTCCGCGACACCACCACCACCATCATCAATTTTGCGGAACCCGCGGGCCGCATTGTTAACATTTTAGCCGATAACGAACGTATGCTTCAAGTGTTTAACAATCTGATTAAGAATGCTATACAAGCAATTCCTAAAAAACGCAAAGGGCGTATCAACA
>CALBPW010000502.1 GCA_937899145.1 uncultured Bacteroidota bacterium | reverse complement strand
TGCTAATGTACATTTTTATTGGTACACTTGCCGGCGCGCGTCTTGGTCATTGCTTGTTTTACGAGCCATCAGTTTATCTGCATAACCCATTGTCGATATTAAAGATATGGGAGGGAGGCCTTGCAAGCCATGGAGCAGGAATCGGCATATTTATTGCCCTTTGGCTATTTATCCGAAAATACAAAACCGACACACTTTGGCTTTTCGATAGATTAGTGATTATGATAGCATTAGCAGGATTTTTTATCCGTATGGGCAACTTGTTCAATTCTGAAATTGTAGGGCGGCCAACAAATGTTTCGTGGGGCTTTATTTTTGAAAATCTTGGCGAAGATTTTCCGCGTCACCCATCGCAATTATACGAAGCAATTGCTTATCTATCAATGGGTTTGCTTATGCTTTGGTTATATTTTCGTACCAATGCGGCAAAATATAAAGGCTTGCTTTTTGGTTTAGGAATGGTGCTTATATTTGCATTTCGTTTCGTAATTGAGTTCACAAAAGATGTTCAGGTTGATTTTGAGCGTTCGATGGCACTTGATATGGGACAATGGCTAAGCATTCCTTTTGTGTTGCTTGGGCTTGTATTTATAATTTTATCGATAAAACGAACAAAAAATGCAGTTAAGTAAAATTGGTGCTATATTATTAGGTATCAGTATAATAGTAGCTTGTGACAAAGGAGATGATTACAATTATGTAAAACCCGGTGAATATTTGCCAGCCTATCCGGGGTCGTATTGGGATTATAGTGACGGCTCGCGAGTGCGTGCTACTGATTATGAACTGCATAGCTATCGTATATCAACCACTTCGCCCGACAATTCCGAATCGTGCTACGTACCCGTTTGGGATGGAAAATATCTTTATAAATACAGTGTCTATCAGCAATCTACAATCTATCCGATGCGCAAATTGCTTGTTGGTTCGGGAACATCTACGTGGATTGTTGAAGAAAATAATAATGTTAAATTAAAGCGACACGAGATACATCTTGATTCGCTCGAAATGCCCACACTTGACACTGTTTTTTATGATGTATGCCAAGTTACTGAATATCAAGAAATTTTCGATTTTACTGACCATTGGAATCTTCGCGAATATTATGCAAAAAACGTAGGTCTGCTTCGTGTTGAAGTTAACAATCCATACGATACATTAGATTTTGTTGTGCAGAAAGAATTGCGTGCGTTTTATATAAATAACTGATGTTCAGAGGTTTCCCCTTTTGGTATTCCGATGTTCTCGAATTTTACAATTCGGCAAATCTGAAATTGCCCGATGCCAAAGTTCAAATAGCCGATGAACTGAAGTTGCAAAGGCAAGATAATCAGTATTTTATAATAAATGGCAAGCGTTGCTTTTTTCTCGAAACAAAAATAAGTTTCAACATTGAGATGCAACCACTTAAAGCAATTGTAAAATACCGGTTTAGTTTGATAAATGCTTTGTTTATAATGCTGATATTCATATTGATAGCAATATTTGTCGGTATTAATAATTATAAAACGGCATCGTATTTATTATTATTGGCGGCTATACTCATTCTTTTTATGGTGGCATCGGGGCAAAACACATATATTAGGCGGAAAATAGAATCGGCAATTTTGTTGCCAAACTTTGAAGGCGATGTTCAAACGCTTCATAATCAACTTGTTAATATGAATAACATTGATTGCTGTCCTGCATGTGGAGCTATGCGAAGCAGCGGAATTTCCGTTTGTCAAAATTGTGGAACAAAATTGCCATCATAATGGAGCTACTTAATTAGTAAATTATAATTTTACACTGAAACAAAAAACTAAATAATAAGAAACTTATATATAAGAATATGAGAAAGATAGCTGCAAATCTGATTTTTCCTTGCGATGGCAAAATCATCAAATTCGGGCATGTTATTGTTGAAGATGATGGCACTATTGTTGATGTTGTTGACACAGGCGGAAAGTTGATTGAAGAGGAAGGCCTTGAATATCACAATGGAGTGTTAGTTCCCGGCTTTTTGATTGATGGGGCCAATGCCAAAACTGACGAAAAAAGTGTTCGCGTCCGTAATATTTCAGGTGTGCAGAAAGAAATTTCAGATGTCAAAAATATTGCTTATAATACAACCGAACCTGTTGTAAATCAGATGTTTGGCAAACAATTGGATAATATGACTTTTGCTGAGGCACTTTACAAAGCAACCATTGAACCTGCAACAATGATTGGTGAAGCCGAGCAGCTTGGCTGCTTTAAAAAAGGTGCTAAACCGGGCGTTGTCCTGCTTTATCCGTTTGATTTTGTG
>CALBPW010000501.1 GCA_937899145.1 uncultured Bacteroidota bacterium | reverse complement strand
TGTAGCACTTGTTTACGTGCGAGAAAAAGTCCAGATCGAACCCGCACTTAACAACGGCGTTTTCGGGACAACCCCACTCCGCGATAAACGCGATCTCCTCTCCGTACTCTTTCTTTATAGTGCCGATAAGTTTATTCCAGAGCCAAATTAAACCCTTAAATTTCTCTTCGTCTTCCGAAAAAGAGGAACAGCCTTTAATAAGCGAGTTCGCCATATCGACCCTGAACCCGTCCACGCCCTTTGTGGCGCAGTTCATCGGACAGTCCGCCGTCATCGAGCATTACAGCCGCCTGAAAGGCTTCGAGCATGTCAAGGGCAAGCATCATGCTGTCATCCGTCCGGAGTTTGTCGAGCTGCATAAGTTCTCCGACGACGGCCACCACGATTTTGTCGGCTGGTCGAAAACAGCCAACGGAGCTATAATAACCAATGGCGATTTTGGCACAATGACAACCGCAGGCGCCAAATTCTACGCCATCTGGCAGATTCATTCAAACACACTTGCATGGAACGCCAACGGCGGCAATGCGCTAACCGGCAGCTACACAAGCGGTACAGTTGATTATGGCACTGCAATTACAGCACCAAACACCCCGACACGCACAGGCTACACATTTATGGGCTGGGCTACAACACCAGACGGAACACCAACCTCAGTGGAAGGAATAACAATGCCCGATGACAACTTAACCTACTACGCCATCTGGCAAGTAAACCAGCACACCATTGCTTGGAACGCCAACGGCGGCGATGCTCTTACAGGCGATTACACAAGCGGTTCAGTCGACTTTGGAACAGCTATTGCCAAACCCGCCGACCCGACACGCACAGGCTACGACTTTGCAGGTTGGAACACTTCGGCATCTGCCACAACAGCCATAACAACAGCTGAAACAATGCCCGACAACGATTTGACATACTATGCCGTTTGGGAAGCGCATACTCATCAGCTTACTTGGTATCCCAACGGCGGTGAGTTTACAGGCACCGACCCGAGCGGTCTTGTGGCTTTCGGAACAGCAATAGAGACTCCTTTGGTTAACCGCACCGATTGGAAAATGGCTGGTTGGGGCTTGACAGCCGATGCCACACCAAACGATGTTGTAACACCCGCACCATCGATGCCGGATAACGATTTGACTTACTATGCCGTTTGGATTCTGAAAACCAACTACGTAACGTGGAAACAAAATTATAACACCGACGATGACCTTAACTACACTTCCACATCAGTTGAGGTTGGCGACCCGATTATTGCACCTACAGGCACCCCGACACGCGAGCATTATCACTTTATTGGCTGGTCGGCCACACGCGATGGCGCAGTTATCGGAAATGGCGACTTTGGCACAATGGACACCAATAAAAAGGAATTTTATGCCCAATGGGAGATAAATAGCAATATGCTATCGTGGAATGCCAATGGTGGCGAGATAATAACAAGCGGAACCACAGGCACGGTTGAATATGGCGCACCGCTTACACCAGCCACAGTTGAACGTGTCGGTTATACCTTTAAAGGTTGGGGAACTTCGCCGGCAGCTGCTGAGGCTGATGCTGTTGAGATAACCACAATGCCCGATGCCGCAACAGAGTATTTCGCCATTTGGACAGCAAACCCATACGATGTTACTTGGATGTACAACAACGGCACCAACGAAACTTTTGCTGTTACTACAGCCACATTTGATGGCGAAATTACAGCACCGGCAACCAACCCGGCACGCGACTTCTATACCTTTGCGGGCTGGGCGGCAACACCCGAGAGCGAAGTGATTTCTGACTTCGGAACGCTGACAACTGAAGGCGCAACCTTCTACGCCAAGTGGAATCTGAAGAAATTCTCACTTGCTTGGGATGCCAATGGCGGCGAGTTGAGCGGCGATTATACGCAGGGCGATGTTGAGTACGGAACAATTATTGTTCAGCCAACAGCAACCAAAGAGAACTACATATTCGCAGGCTGGGCGACAATTGCTAATCCTGATTCAGTGGTAACTATTACCACAATGCCCGACAGCAGTATGACACTTGTAGCCAACTGGATAGCCGACTATTATGTTGTTGAATGGCGCATGAACGACGGCACTGACCAAAACTACAAAGCAACAAATGTTGATTACGGCAATCAGATTGAAGCTCCTGCCGAGAATCCGGAACGCCCCAACTATCAATTTGCGGGCTGGGCGGCTGAGGCTGACGGCAATATAACAACCGACTTTGGCACAATGACATCAACCCACGCCATCTTCTACGCCCAATGGCAGATAAACACTCACACGCTTAGTTGGAACGCCAACGGCGGCGATACGCTTACAGGCAACTGCACAAGCGGCACGGTTGAGGTCGGCACTGCAATTGTCGCTCCCACAGCCACCCGCACAGGCTACACCTTCAATGGCTGGAACACCTATGCTGAAGCTGTCGACAGCATTAGCATCAGCACCATGCCCGACAACGATGTTGAGTATTTTGCCGTCTGGAAAATCAAAACTTGCCTTGCCACTTGGTATTATACTGCCGACAGCGTGTTTGCTACAACAAATATGAAATATGCCGACACGGTTAAAATCCCGGTAGCCCCAACACGCACAGGCTACAACTTAGTTGGCTGGAACAATGCGGCAGGCGTTGCACTCGACTCGGCCGGCACAATAACCGCCGACACCGCCTTCTATGCCATCTGGGAGGAGAAGACGGAACTGAACAAATATGCCGTCGTTTGGTATTACAACGATGGCACTAATGCCGTATTCAGAACCGACAGCCTTGCACAAGGCGACAGCATTATTGCGCCAGTCGCTAACTTGGAGCGCGCAGGGCATCAGTTCCTTGGCTGGTCGGCACAAAGCACCGGCACACTCATATCCGACTTTGGCACAGCCACCACCGACACCGCCTTCTATGCCATCTGGATTAAGAATAAATATCAGATTACATGGATGTTAAATCAAACCGACACTCTCAAAACCGAATTGGCAGCATACGGCGATGCCATCAATGCTCCGGCCGACAACCCGGAACGCGAGCAATATCAGTTTAAAGGCTGGGCAACTGCCGAAAACAGCGGCACCGCCATAACCGATTTTGGCACTGTCGGCACCGACACCACATTCTACGCCATCTGGGAGGAGATAGTACTGAACAAATATGCCGCCGTTTGGTATTACAACGATGGCACTACAGCAGCCTTTGAGACGACAATGATTGAAGAGGGCGCAACAATATCGGCGCCTGCCGGCACACCAACCCGCGACGATTACGAGTTCAAAGGCTGGGCAACCGCTACCGACGGCAGCGTAACCACCAGCTTTGGCAAGATGACCAACACTGGCGCTGCCTTCTACGCCATTTGGGAAGCGCTTGTCAGCTTCGACGCTCCTGAAAACTACAGCACTTGCGAGAGCGGCTTCGACCATATCCAACTCACCAACATCAACAACGACAAAGTGGTGTTTGAATGGGAGGTGAACGGCGACACCGACAGCACACAAACCGATGGCTACTTTGAGTTCACCGACGAGATGGCACTATCGGGCATCATCAAAGTAACAGGCATATTAGGCAGCACGCGCGTAACCAAAACCATTAGTTATCAGCGTAATAAAGAGATGTTGCGCACTATGTGGGACGACATCATCACCGTTGTCAACGGCAAGGGCTATTTTGAGTCGTACCGCTGGTATCACAACGGCGCACTCATCGACACTACCGATATGTGCTACGAGCCGGGCGGTCTGACGGGCATCTACCAACTTGTTGCCACCACCACCAGTGGCGAGGTGATAACATCGTGCGAGATGTCGTTTGGCGCAGAACCACTGGTAACAGCTATCAATGTCTATCCGAATCCGGCAAGATATACGGCCGTTGTGGAATCGGAAGGCATCATGAGAATCAGGATGTATTCCATGAAGGGGCAATTGTTGCAGGAAATCAACGGAAACGGTGACGACAGCGTGGAAATCAGTTTAAGAGGCTATGCCCCGGCTCCCTATTTGCTTGAGGTGGTGACCCGAAAAGGCTTGGCTCGTGTGAAACTGAATGTGGTAAAGTGATTTTTATACTTAATGCTCCACTATATAACGCAAATCGTCGATGGTCATGGCGTGGCTCATGTTAGTGTCGTTGACAGCGAGTCAGCCAAGTCTCGTATGGTTTTGTGCAGACGGAGTATTCTGCGGAATAATCCAGCAACAAAACGCCAACTGTAATTGCAGAGATTCTTTCTTGGAATTGTTGGCAATGTGTAGGAATTTGTGTATTTTTGCAGACAAATTAAAAACAGCGCATCATGTGTACCCGAACAATCCATATCAACGACAGATTATTGGAACAAGTCAGACCTGCTTTCCCCACCGACAATGACTTACAACGATGGTTGGAAGAACAGATGGAGTCCGCATTGAAGAGTTTCTCTTCGCAACAGAAGCTCAACGTCCCTTGCTCCTATTCCGACGAAGAGATGTATTCGATCGTTAAAGAACGGCTGCAAAGTCTTGAGGATGACACGGCTGTGCTTGTCGAAGGTGATGAAGTCCTCTCCAAAATTCGTGCGCGTTATGGCTTTAAGGCATGATACTTTCGGAGAGATAATAGGTTGCGCTGCCGTCCTTCCAAATTTTTGGTTCTGGAGCGTTGGGCATGGTCAAATGGTCATGCGAGCAAGCGCAACGCGCTGAGAAAAGGCGGCCTTCGGGTTGCCTTTTTTTGTGTGTCATCAGCCAATCCATTGGGAACATCGGAAAAATCGGAAGCAACAGAAAAATAGGTTTCCGGTTCTTCCGTGCTTTCCGATGTTGATATATCTCCCCGCCGAGAAAATAACCATGGCATATTCGGGGAAATTTGTATTTTTGCAAGCGGAAATGGAATAACAAATAAGGAGACCAACTTATGACAACAATGACCGTACAGATACCCAACAGCCAAGTGAGTTGGTTCGAACAAATGATTCGGGCTATGGGTTGGGTGTTTAAGAAAGAAGAGGACACAGCCGTCATTGCAGACCAACCGCGTGTGTTTGAGTCCGAAGTGGACGAACTGCTTGCCATGTTCAACACCGACCAGATTTCGCAAGATGAAGTGGACCGCGAGTGTGAACTCGTGAAAGAGGAAATGTACGATGCACGACAAAACCATTAAAGTCATCATCGACACCAACTTGTGGATTTCTTTTCTCATCGGATTGAAAGCCGCATTCGCCCTCCGCAACATTTTAACCGACGGCAAAGTTGAGATTGTGACGACAGAAATTCTGAGGAGATCGGAAGAGCACACGT
>CALBPW010000500.1 GCA_937899145.1 uncultured Bacteroidota bacterium | reverse complement strand
GGCAGCATTTGCTTCCCAGTTAGATCCTACGATAGAAGAAATTGCAGATATTAAAACATCAGTATCTGAAGCTGTAACAAATTCTATTATTCATGCTTATCCAAATAGGACTGGACTGGTAAAAATAAGAGCTATTTTATACGAAGATGAAGTTGAAATTGAAAAATCGAACATAATATTAGTTGGCGAAACTGGCACTGGCAAAACATTGTTAGCCAGAACAATAGCAAAGATGTTAAACGTACCATTCACTATTGTTGACGCTACAGTGTTGACTGAGGCAGGCTACGTTGGCGAAGATATTGAAAGTATTATAACGCGGTTGTTGCAAGTTGCTGATTATGATGTGGCTTCAGCTGAATGTGGAATCGTCTTTATCGATGAGATTGACAAAATTGCGCGCAAAAGCGATAATCCATCAATAACTCGCGATGTTAGTGGCGAAGGCGTTCAACAAGGTTTGCTGAAACTGCTTGAAGGTTCGGTTGTGAACGTTCCACCACAAGGCGGTCGTAAGCATCCCGACCAAAAAATGATTCCGGTTAATACAAAGAATATTTTGTTTATCTGTGGCGGAGCTTTTGATGGTATTGACAAAAAAATAGCCCAACGCCTTAACACTCAGGTGATTGGCTATAATCGCGCAGCTAATGTCCAGCAAATTGACCGCAAAAACATGATGCAATATGTTGCACCGCAAGATTTAAAATCATTCGGTTTGATACCTGAAATTATTGGACGCTTGCCTGTCCTTACATACCTTAACCCTCTCGACCGCCAAGCATTGCGCAATATACTAACCGAACCCAAAAACGCCATCATCAAACAATACGTTAAACTGTTTGATATTGATGGAATTAAGCTTACTTTCAATGAATCGGTTTATGAATATATTGTTGATAAAGCAATTGAATTCAAACTTGGCGCACGCGGATTGCGTTCTATTTGCGAACTTATAATGAACGACGCGATGTTTGAATTGCCATCGACCAATCAAAAAGAGTTTGCTGTTACACTGAAATATGCAAAAAGCAAACTTGACAAGGCAAATCTGCACAAACTGAAAATGCAATAAATATGCTGTCAGACGGCTATCGGGAACAAGGAATGCGGGTGCAACTTGTGCAATTGCTTGCGCAAAAGGGTATTACAAATGCAGCTGTGCTAAACGCGATAGGAAAAGTGCCTCGCCATTTTTTTTTAGATAGCGCATTCATCGATTTCGCATACGCCGACAAGGCATTTCCGATAGGTGTGGGGCAGACAATCAGTCAGCCATTTACAGTTGCGCTGCAAACACAATTGTTAGATGTGCATAAAGATGAAAAAGTGCTCGAAATTGGCACAGGGTCTGGCTATCAGACATCGGTTTTGATTGAGATGGGCGCAAAAGTGTTTACCATCGAACGCCAACGCGAACTTTACAATAAGGCATCGCAATTGTTGCCACAAATGGGATACCATCCTCATTTTTTTTATGGTGACGGCTATCTTGGCAAGCCTACTTATGGCCCATTCGACAAAATTCTGGTTACGGCAGGCGCTCCATCAATCCCTGAAAAACTTTTAGCACAACTTAAAATTGGCGGTATAATGGTGATTCCTATTGGCGAACATCAACAACGGATGATTCGCATTTGCCGCACAACCGAAGGCGAATTTACACAAGAAGATTTTGGCAATTGCGCCTTTGTGCCAATGCTTGAAGGTAAGAATTGATAAATTTTATTTGCTCCCTGCGCAACTTTTCTTTTGCTTTCATCGTCATTTGTAAAGTATAAATCAATAAATTGCACAAACTTTTTACAAACGATATGAAAATGCGTAAACTTTTTGCTCAGATGGCGGCAGTGGCTGCTGTTTGTGGCGTTTCAATCAATGCTAATGCGCAAAGTTATGAAGAGTGGGCTGTTCAACAACGAGCTGACCAACAGCAATTTGTAAAAAACGAACGAAAAAGTTTTGAGCAGTTTGTGAAAGAACGCGATGAAGAAATCAGAAAGATGGATAGTGAGTTTTCCGAATTCCTGAAAAAGGAGTGGAGAAACTATCAGACGCTGAAAGACGAGTGCACACCCGAAGTGCCAAAACCAAACCAAAAGCCTGTATATCAAACAGCTGAAAAACAAACGAGGCAACTAAAAATAGAAAATGCGGTTAAGATTGAAGCAATGGCAGAGACTCCGAAATTGCCATTTTTGTTAAAATCAGAATCATCTGATTTTACTCCGCAAACTGTCAATTTCAATTTTTATGGCAGCGCAGTGCAAATTAAATACGACCGCGCGGCTAATATTAGCTTGAATGCTGTAAATGAGCAAAATATTGCAAATGCGTGGGAACAATTGAGCAAAATAAATTATGGTTGTACAATCAACGACTTACTTAACTATAAGAACCAATTTACACTTAACGATTGGGGATACTATCTGCTAACAAAAAATGCCGCGCAAAGCATTGCAAAAAGCAAAAATACGCAAACTGTACTAACTTGGTTTTTGCTTATAAAATCGAACTACAAAGCGCGTTTGGCATTCAACAATAATTCGGTTTATCTTCTTCTGCCGTCAGCAAATAATATATACGGACACCCTTACTTCACATTTGATGGCAGACGGTACTATATGGTTGATGGTCAAGAAACTAACGCTTACACTTACGATAAGGATTTTCCGGAAGCGCGTCAAATTATGGATTTGAACATTTATCGGCCACTCAATACTGCTAATCAGGTGGCAACTCGCGCTATTGGTATGAAATATGATGGCGAAAATTATCAATTTAACATAAAATATAACAAAAATATCATCGACTTTTACAATAACTATCCGCAAGCTGACATTAAAATTTATTTCGATGCTGCATTGAGTCGCATTACCAAGGAATCGCTACTGTCAGCATTGATGCCAGTTATAGCCAATTTAGACGCTGTTGATGCTACAAGTTTTTTGCTAAGCTTTGTTCAGTCATTTGCTTATAAAACCGACGATGAGCAATTTGGCCGCGAAAAATTCTTCTTCCCCGATGAAATGTTTTTTTATCAATATTCTGATTGCGAAGACCGCGCTGTGCTTTTCGCTTATTTGGTTAAACAACTTGTCGGGCTTGATGTTATCGGATTAAATTACCCCGGACACATGGCTACTGCTGTCAATTTTAACAAAAATGTAGAGGGAGCTTATGTTACCTACAATGGCAAGCGTTACACCATTTGCGACCCAACCTATATTGGAGCACCAGTAGGCGAGGCTATGCCTAAATATGCGCAAGCAAGTGCAGCCGTTATCGAAAATGCCACTCAACCAAACCTTGCCGACCGTGCAAGCAAACTGTGGCGAATTGCAAATAAATACGGTCTGTATCAAGGCGATAACAATCGAAATATAGCTTTTAATGCCGATGGCGATGCCTTTATGTGTGGATATTTTAGCGGCAACATTGATTTTATGGGACAGCCGCTTACTGCTGAAGGCAGCGATATTTTTGTAGCACGCATTAATGCCGACAACTCGCTTGGTTTCTTATTCAAAATAGGCAGTAAAGCCGATGACATCGCCTATAATATCTTGCTTGGAGCCGATGACAGTTTTTATTTTTCTGGCTCATTTAATGCTGATTTGACCATTGGCGGTAAAACGATGAAAGCTGATAAGGGCGATGTTTTTATTGCAAAATGCAGTTGTGAAGGAAAAGTCGGTTGGATAAATCAAGCAAATATCGGTCAGCTTGATAGTTTAAGTACCACATTTGCAGCATATTTCGATAAAAACGGAAAGCGCCTATGGACACGAACTTATGCCGAAAATGAAGATTTTACTGATTATGGAATCAGTATTGATGACGAAGGGAATCCGTATCTTACAGGCTCGCTTTTGGCTTCAGTGGGGCTGATGAATAGGTCGTACGAAAGCGTTGCAAGGAAAAGCGCGTTTGCGGTTAGCGGAATTAGCGCTACCGGTAATGGCACTTTAGCACCCGAAATGGCAAGCCTTTTAGCCATTGTCAATCAGCTAAATACAACCCGGGGGTCGCTTACAGGCGATGTTATGCAACGTACCATTGATGTAAATAATCCACAAACGGCTGAAAAATCGCCATCTGTTTACCAACAGTTTGGTAATGTGGAATTTATACGCAATAATCAAGGCATTGTAACAGTGCGTACCACCGATGGGAAACCTGCGCAATTTAATTCCATAAAACTTGCCAATAATTCAAAATTCAAAATATCAATTTATAGTACAGGAAATGCCCAGATTGATTTTCTATCCGGCTCGCAATATGGTGATAATCGAATTTGGCACAATTTGAATTTTATAAAATTGTACAAAACGTCGGGTAATTTGACATTCGATTACGACATTGATCACTCTCGTTTAACTATGAGTGCAAAGCAGATATTTTAAATTTTTTTTATTTGCCTGAGCAACATAATCGGCAAAGCGAAAACATTATTTTCAATCAGAATATTTTCTAAACCTCTCATCCTTTAAACTTATCAACTATTTTTAACTTTGCGACCGCTAAAAAATAATAATATGTATCGTACACATACTTGCGGCGAACTTAGAGCCGCTAACATAGGTCAAACTGTTACTTTGAGCGGTTGGGTTCAAAAAACACGCGAACTGGGTGGCATGGCTTTTGTCGACCTGCGCGACCGCTACGGTATAACTCAACTTGTTGTTGATGCCGACAAACCCGAACTTTGCCAACAAGTAAAACAACTCGGACGCGAATTTGTAATCCATATTGAAGGAAAAGTGGTTGAACGCGAACGTAAAAACCCCAAAATGCCTACGGGCGACATTGAGATTGAAGTAAGCTCTCTCAACGTTCTCAACGAGTCGCTCACACCTCCCTTCACCATTGAAGAAAACA
>CALBPW010000499.1 GCA_937899145.1 uncultured Bacteroidota bacterium | reverse complement strand
CTTTTTCTGACATGTATGCAATGGGCTTGTTGAAAAAAGTCTCGACCACTTGTATGAGTTATTGCGCCGGCACTCCGGTCCTGTCAACGGACAAATTGAGGGCGTCCCTAATCTTACTCACTCTGAAACGGCAGGCGATAACTTCGATGTGCCTCGTGCAAGTTTTCAAGAGTGCGTCAACCAAATATTTGACGATTTTGCCAAAGCCAAAGAACTATTGGTGTTAGACAATGATGATATTAAGGATTCTGAAATTCCCGATAATTTGAAAGCTGTTGGAGTAACAAGTTCAGGCACTTATAACCGTGTTTATGGCGAAAAAATGCGTGGCCGCTTGTCGAACCGCATTATTGAGGCTATTGAGGCACAGGTAGCATTATTTGCCGCAAGTCCCGTAAATCAAGGCGCCTCTGATAAAGATTGGGCTTTTGCGGCCGACAAGGCGGCCACCGTACTCGACCGTATTGGCGGTGTTGCAGGCTTGGACCCCACAGGCAACACTTGGTATGCTAATGCTGATGAAATTCAAACAGCGGTAGTGGCAGGCGCTTGCCCAAAAGAAGTCATCTGGCGCGGCGACCGCTCTAATGGTATTGGATCGTCTGACCAACTGGAAAGCAAAAACTACCCGCCATCGTTGTTCGGTAGCGGATACGTCAATCCAAGCCAAAATCTTGTTGATGCTTTTCCAATGAAAAACGGCTGCCCAATTAACGAGGCTGGCAGTGGCTACAATGCCAACGACCCTTATGCTAACCGCGACCCTCGCCTTAGTTTATACATCGTTTACGATGGCGCCGAATTCGGTCCAACCGATGGCGCGACAAAAAGGAAAACTGTTATACACACTGCTGCCGATGGCGACACCGAAGACGCCTTGGCCAAAGAGGTGAAATCAACAAAAACCGGATACTATCTGCGTAAGCACATGAAAGAGGGGACCAGCCTGAAGACAGGCAACCAAACAGCACAATTCTACTATCAGGCTCGTATTCGATATACCGAGATTTTCCTCGATTACGCCGAAGCAGCCAACGAGGCTTGGGGGCCAACAGCAAGCAACGGACACGGCTACAGCGCTTACGATGTTGTTAAGGCTATCCGCCAGCGTGGTGGCATCGAAAACGACGAATATCTTGAGTCGGTAAAATCTGACCAAAGTAAAATGCGCGACCTTATTCGTAACGAACGCCGTATCGAACTTTGCTTTGAAAACCACCGCTTCTGGGATTTGCGCCGTTGGAAAGCTGATTTGACAGAACCTGTCCGTGGCATGAAGATAACCGGCACCGGGGGTAATAAGACTTACGAAGTGTTTGAGGTTGAAAAACGTGAGTATAAAGATTATATGTATTGCTGTCCTATACCCCAAATTGAAATTTTAAAATGGTCGAACCTTCTTCAAAACGATGGCTGGGCAAATTAACAATCTTAAAATTATACGAAGATGAAAACTATCAAATTAATAACTTTATCTGTCGGCGTTTTGGCATTAAACTTTGTTTCGTGCAAAAACGATGACCAAGATTTTCCCGACTACGATGGCAAAACATCGGCTTATTTCGCCTATCAGTATCCTATCCGTACACTGATACTTGGCAATGTTGAAACTTACGATAACACCAGCGACAACGAAGGCCGTTTTACCATCTACGCAACCAGCGGCGGCTCTTACTCAGGCTTAAATGCCAAAATTGATGTGAAAATTGACGAGTCGCTTACCGATGGCTTGTATTTCGAAGACGGTACTAAAATTAAACCTCTGCCAACTGATTATTACGAGGTTAGCGGCAATGTGCTTGATTATGCGGGCAAATTCCGTGGAGGTATCGAAATTAAGTTGAACGACAAATTTTTCAACGACACTTTGTCAGTTAAAAACACCTATGTGATACCAGTTGTTATGGGTGATAACTTCTCAGGAGTTGACCATATAAATCGCGGCACACCTGTTATTGGCGGCTCGTCGCCTTTACGCCAAAATTCGGCCTTATGGAGTACATTGCCAATGGATTACACTCTGTTCTGTGTCAACTACATCAACCAATACACGGCTACTTACTTGCGCCGCGGCGTCGATGAGTTCGACCAGATGCAGTTTGACAAAGTTGGCGTTGTTGGCGGCGACACCTACATTGTGGTACATGCTGCCGATAAAAAATCGCAAGCTTGGGACTCGCAGTTCTGGATTAATGTTGAAACCAATTTTGCCGAAGGCGACGAGTGGGAGATAAGTTTCAAATATAAAGCCGATACAGCAGCCAAAGCATCAACACAAATGCACGCCGACCCGGGAGCATACATCTATTACGAAGCTATCGGCGATGTCAATTTTACTCAGGATTGGCAAGTGTTTGCCAAAAGCGGAAAATTCACGGCAGATGTTGCATCTGCCGATGGAACAGCTCACTCAATCGCTTTTAACTTGAATGAATACGAAAAAGCCAACAACTACTATTTCGATTCCATCAGCTTTAAAATTGGCGGCGTTGAGTATATCACAAACATCGATTGTAACGATGTGGTTTGCGAAAACTTCTTCCAGAAAGAAGATAATGGCGACGTTTTCAAAAGCGCATACGAAGCAGAGTCAACTTTAGAATTATTGCCAATCGGTTATAAGAAGATAACCGAAAATCGACATGCCGAATTTATTGAGCGCGACGAAATCGTTTATACACAATCACATTCGAAAAATCAAGTGCTTGTGCCAATTGTTACAACCGAAGTTGCCGGTAAAAACGCCCCCTGCAATCTTATCCTCACCTTCGACGAAGACGGCAACTGCACCATCGAATCGGGTACAGCAGGTGTTAAAGCGTCGGGTGCCGGACACTACTCAAAAGGCACAGCCGTAAAAGCATGGGGCAACAAAGACCGCGACGAACTATTCCTCGATTACACCCTCGACTTCGACACCGACAATGTGCACTATGCTACAAAAGACACACTTGTTTGGCGCGACCGCGGCAATGCGGCTTCAATACAAACTTATAAGCCGGTTTATAAAGAAGACTGATTATATTTTCAGTTTATTTAGAAAGGCCTTGGGCATGGCTCAAGGCCTTTTTTACTGTTTAGAAGGTGTCAAATTCTATTTTCCATTTGCGTTTTATTTTTATATTTGAACGTTTTTTTGATAACCATTTTTAAAAATAATACAGATGAATTTTATCGTATCAAGTTCACAACTTTTGAAACAATTACAAGATGCCAGTCGCGTAATTAGTTCAAAAAACACATTGGCAATTCTCGACAATTTCCTATTCGACCTTCAAGGTAACAAACTAACCATTACCGCATCCGATGTTGAATCAACAATAGTAACCTCACTCGAAGTTGACTCAGCCACAGGCGAAGGGAAAATCGCAGTTGACGCAAAACGTTTGCTAAATATCTTAAAAGAATTTCCTGAAATGCCGTTAACCTTCAATATTGATGACGCTACACGGGCTGTCGATATTACATCAAATAGCGGTAAATACAGCGTTGTTGGTATGGATGGCAACGATTTTCCTGCACTTCCAACACTGCAAGACGACGCTTGCAATGTGACGCTCTCAGCCGAAGCCATTTTGCAAGGTGTAACAAAAGCAATCTTTGCAACCTCGCCCGACGATTTGCGCCCGGTTATGACTGGCATCTTTGTCGAAATAACGCCCGGTAAGATAAAATTCGTAGCGTCTGACAGCCATAAATTAGTATGCTATGGCCGTACCGATGTTAATTCTGAAAGCGAAAATTCATTCATCTTGCCAAAAAAACCAGCCACACTGCTTAAAAATATCTTACCAAACGACGAAACACAAGTCAAACTGTTGTTCGATAAGAAAAATGCAATTATCGAGTTCAACGATTTCAAACTCGT
>CALBPW010000498.1 GCA_937899145.1 uncultured Bacteroidota bacterium | reverse complement strand
GGCTTGAATTTATCTACAAACTCTTGGTATGTTTTAGATTTTGGCATATTTAAAAGTTTTTGTATGTTTGCGGTGTTTTAGGGGCGTGCCGAAAGGTTCGCACCAGCCTTGCCTCCTTCGGGAGGCATTGATTTTTTAGTTTTTAAGTCCCATATTTTCCTTTATGTAAAAACATAGGTGTTTCGGAGTGAGTTATATATTTTTAGGGGTGATGATTTAAAATGTAGGGGGTTATGGAAAAGATAAAAGATGCAGTAGTACAAATAAGTGAAGAACGCAGACAAGAGATGTTGAAATATCGTCAAATGTCAAATGATGAACTTGCACCTATTTGCAAAAATTGGACTAAACGTGATTGGATAGATTATTATACTTGCACTGGAACAATGACTACTGATGAGTTTCGCCAAAGGTTTCTTAATTGTTTTTTGTTTTTAAGTCCCATATTTTCCTTTATGTAAAAACATAAACTTCACCTATAATTCTGCCGTCGAAACACCACACACACGATTTAGGCAACCATTTGACAGCGTATGTATGGTATTCGGTCAATGGTCGCTCGTTGTCAGACAATTGGTATGCTACAACCGTATGCCCATGTACATTGCTATCGTAATATGAGCCAGTGAATGATTTGTATCCATTTTTATGTTCTTCACCAGTCCATATTGTATGTTCAAAAACATCAATTTCACTATATCGTTTTCCCCCAGACCACAGCCAAAAAGCGGGAAAGTTTCCATAGTTTGCTTTTGGCAATTTGCAACGAATTTCAAAATATCCATATTTGAATTGTCGAACAAACTCAATCGCTCCAGACAAGTAATCATACGAACTGTAATATGTATGTTTTTAAGTCCCATATTTTCCTTTATGTAAAAACCGAATCACTTATACGTTTCATAACTCAAATCTTTTAATTGTTAAACACTAATTCAATATATAACTCATTTCCAAAGTTTACAACGCACTTTGTAATGGTGTGTGCCTGTCCAACTATCACTCACCGATTCTTTCAGCAAACGCTCTGCGTCAGCCACCTTGCTCAACTTCAAGTTGATATTCTTTGCGTGGTCGAAGAACGGAATACGGAATTTGAAGTTTCGGCTTATCTGCGACCAGAAGTCCTCGTCATTGGTAGCGTCAACAAACTTCGTTTCGGTGTTCGTGGTTACGTAGGTGTTACCCTGTTTTTCCATATACTCACATACGACTTCATTTCCGTTTATCGTAGCGAATATAATTGATTCTTGGTTGTACTTATCGCCCAGATAAATACTATCGTCTAACGATATATTGTAGATGATATAGGAATGTTCCCTGCTACCATAACTACCTTTGATTGGAAACCATTTGTAGTTACCCAACTTCAACTGATATTCCAACTCGTTATTACGTTCTTTGTTAATTCCACTCTCATATTTCTTGCCCATCGGATTCTCGGCAGTCATTATGCAGAATGTTTTAACACCCTTTGGGTTGCCACCCCTTAACATTTGTTCGGCTTTCTGCCTTCTACTCGTGTCGCTGACTTTCCTTGAAAGTCGATTGCGCTCTGTTAAGTTTTTAAGTCCCATATTTTCCTTTATGTAAAAACCTGTAATCAATAATTCATTATAATTCAACAATATGCAGCTTTTTACGCTTAAAAAAACTCGACCATTTCCGGCAATTTGAATGGATTTTCCCGAGTTTTTTTTTGTCTTGCGCAGCATAAATACAGCTTAACATAGGTATATGCTGACATTTATTTTTATGTGAGCGAATGGGATTTGACAGACTTGATATAATGTGAAGTATTTTAAGCATAACACCAAGTTTTCTGACTTTCGATAGAGAAGGTATAAATACCATCGGAAAAGCGATAGGCGAGTTATCCTGCGGTAAAATTATGATTGATTTTTACTTTGCAGAAAAAGCAGCTGGTGCTCAAGCACTTCGGTTTTTGCCATGATGTAACCGGCAGCTTTTGCCACGCTGATAGGATTGCTGTACATTGTCCTGATTTCCATAGGCCGGCGGGCATCAAAATCTATTTTCATGCTTGGCGAATAGGGCATCATCTTCTCAGTCAGGTCAATCATATTGTCGACAAAGCTATCGGCAATGGAGGCGTTGCAGGCACATCCGGCAGCAACCACCTCGCGCATGAGGTCGATAATAAGCGGACGGGTTGCGGG
>CALBPW010000497.1 GCA_937899145.1 uncultured Bacteroidota bacterium | reverse complement strand
TGCTGCAAAGCATATATGGAGTAATGAAACGCGCCGACAGCAGCATCCGCTTTGCATTCCTGACAGGCGTAACGCGCTACGGCAAATTGGGAATTTTCAGCGCCGCCAACAATCCCGAAGATATTTCTATAAATGAAAATTACGCTTCCATTTGTGGAATAACGGAATCGGAATTGCACGAATATTTCGACAATGAAGTGCGGAATTTCGCCGATAAAATGATTGTCACGAAAGACGAAATGTACGAGCTTCTGAAACGCAAGTATGACGGATACCATTTTTACCAGAACACTGAAGACGTGTATAATCCGTTCAGCCTGCTAAATGCGTTAAAGAATAAATCGTTGGACAATGTATGGTTTGCCACAGGCACACCGACTTACTTGGTGAAAATTTTGAAAAAAAAGAATTTCGACCTTACAAAATTCAACAACGACATCATCGCCACAGCCGAGAGCATGGCATCGTTTGGAAATGGCGAGGAGAATGTGACAGCGGCGCTTTATCAAAGCGGTTATCTCACCATAAAAAGTTACGAACGGGAAGGCAATGCCTATCGGTTAGGATTCCCCAACGAAGAAGTGGCCGAAGGATTTGTGTATCACCTGCTTGTTGAGTACACAGGATTAGCCATCGATGAGTTGGACTCCGATTTTATCCAACTGCGCCGTTACGTACAAACCGACAACGTTGATGGCTTTATGCAGCAAATACAGATGATTATCAGTCAGATACCTTTCGAGAGCAACGAGCCGAAACTGATTGAAGCCAACTTCCGCAATATGCTCTACCTGATGATACGCTCGACAGGCCGCAAGGTGAGTGTTGAGTTCCCTGTGTTGGGTGGCCGCATCGATGTTTTCTTTGAAACCCAAGCGTGCGCCTACATTATCGAGTGCAAGCGCGACAGGTCCGCCACCGAAGCCCTTGCGCAGATTGACGAGAAGAAGTATGCGACAAAAATCACATCTGCTGACAAGCGAATCGTTAAAATTGGCGTGAACTTCAGTACAGAGGAGCGGAATATCACAGAGTGGGTTGTGGGGTGATTCTATAAAATGCCGAATCCTTCTCCGGTTTCGGTCAATTCTGATAAAAATATCACTGTGTAAAGTTAGTCTTATTGATATGCTTGCTAAATGTTGACAAAAATCAAATTGTTTCTATTAATGGCTGACTGAAGTTTTGTCGCCTTAACTCAAAAAAAAATGTTTTGCGAAACCTCTTTTTGTGTTTTTTAAATGGCTTTAAATATTGGCACTGTCTGTTCTTTTTTCAATCGAAAACACTAATAATAACAATAGAAAATAATTATTAAAAATAATTACAACCTGCCATGCCAACCACTACTTTTGCGCATTGAAAAAGCAATAAAAAAAGGGCAACTAATATGTTTAATATCATGATTTTAGTGTTCGTTTTGGGCTACATTGCAATAGCTCTCGAACACCCGTTTCGCATCAACAAAACAGCACCGGCATTATTTATTGGCACAGCTTTGTGGGCAATTTACATACTTGGCGCGCCAAGTATTTTAGCCTTGGGGCATAGCGCATCGTGGACTGAATTCTCGAAAAACTTTACCGATGGAATCACTGCCGAACATATCCACGACTTTTTTGCGTCTGAGCTGATTGAACATTTAGGCGAAACAGCCGAAATCCTGTTCTTCTTACTTGGCGCAATGACAATTGTAGAAACCGTCGATCGCCATCATGGTTTCAATATTATCATCTTTAATTACTGCAGAAATA
>CALBPW010000496.1 GCA_937899145.1 uncultured Bacteroidota bacterium | reverse complement strand
AGTTCAGACGTGTGCTCTTCCGATCTGGTTCAAAGAAAAATGAAGAAATGTATAAAGAAGCTGCCTATTTTGGCAGCTTTTTTTATTTACCGATTTTTCTTCTAAAAACCATCAGCAATCCAAATACTACAGTGCCGACAGCTACGCTGCAAATGCCAGCAAAAACAACACTGCCAAGCACATACGGCAAAAGTGAGTGTTTGACGCTTTCGAGAGTTATATTACTGAGTGTTAATTCGATAGGCAATTGCAGAATTTTACAGCCAGTGTAATAACTGCCATAAATAAGAAAAGGAATAACGGGAGGAATGCTGATATTTGATGCCACAAGCGTCAATATCTTATTGAGTTTCAGTAAATGAGCAATTGCAAATGCGATTATCATTTGGTATCCCCAAACAGGGATTATTCCCATAAAAACACCTAACATTATTGCGGCAGAAATACGCAGGTTTGAATCTTTTGAATGTGTTATATTGTTGTAGATGAAGGTTTTAATATTTTCTTTTGTAAGTTTTCGACAAAAATTACGGGGGTAAATCCAAAGCAAAGCAATTAGCACCAAAATTGTATTGAGAATGCTGATGCGTGTAAAATCGCGCGCCGGACGGAAATGCGAAACACGCTCACCTTCAGGCGGATAATACACATTTATAGGAATATTGCGTACTTCAACGCCCGACCATGAAGCAAAAACCAAAGCTTCCAATTCAAACTCGTATTTAGCTGTGTAATAACATTTTTGCACATTCATGCGTGTTAATGGATAAAGCCTATAGCCCGATTGCGTGTCGGGCAGGCTGGCACCCGTTTCAACCTTAAACCAAAAATTGGAAAATTTGTTGGCAAAAGTGTTTTTGCCGGGCATATTATCGGCTTGTATGTTACGCGAGCCAACAAGCAGACAATCAGGTGTCTGCTCAATTTCGGCTGCAAAAGTTGGAATGTCAGAGGCAAAATGCTGACCGTCGCTATCAATGGTGATGGCATAGCGGTAGCCATCAGCTTTGGCTTTGCATAGTCCGGTTTTAAGTGCCGTTCCTTTTCCGCAATTTTGTTTGTGAGTAACAACCTCAATGTCAGCAATATCGTTTAAAATATTTGCAGTATCGTCGTTGCTGCCATCGTTTACAACAACGATATGATTGGCATATTGCTTAACATCAGCAACAACTTGACCAATAGTTTTGGCATTGTTGTAGGTTGGAATCACAACAACAATATTGAGTTTGTCAAGCAAAGCTCGCCAATTAGTATTGGTCTCATTTTGATTCATAACGAGCAAATATATTTATGATTTAGGAATTAAGATTTAGGAATCAGGTTTTTCTTCGCAATATTATTCTCTTCACTCCGCTCTTTGCGCTTTAATCATTACTTTTGCCGCCATGAGTTGGATTTTATACGTCATCTACCTACTGATATTTATTTGGTTAATTCAGAAATTACCGTTTTTTGGCGCTCCGCGTATTGAGCGCAAGTGGGTAGTAATTGCCTTTCTATCGAAAGTGGTAGGCGGGATTTTTTTATTCGTCATCTACCGATATTACTACGACCCTACCGATAGCGATATTTTCCACTATTTCAACGACGGGCTTATTATCCATAGTTCTTTTTTCGAAAAGCCAACCGATTTTTTACGAATGGTAACGGGCATTAACGCCAACACGCCCGACCTTCATCATTACTACACATCGTGTTGCTATTGGCTTAAGCCATATTACTACAATCTGCCAAACGACAATCTGATTGTTATCCGTGCAAATGCGTTGTTTTGCTTTCTCTCGATGGGTAATTTTCATATTCACAATCTGTTTTTCAGTTTTCTCGGATTTATTGGGCTTTGGGCGTTATATAAGGCATTTAGTCCCGATTTATCGAGTCGGCACATACTGCTGTTTTTGTGTGTTTTTTGTTTTCCGTCGGTTTGGTTTTGGACATCAGGGGCGCTCAAAGAGTCGCTGATGACAGCCATTTTCGGGTTTTTAATTTACTTTTTTCGCAGTTGGCTTAAAAAACCGACAGTGCTTAGCACAATTGCCATTTTGGTGTTGTCGTATATGATGAAAACCTCAAAATACTATGTGCTGATGTCGGCATTGCCGGCAATGTGTGCGGCGGTGTGGATAAAATTTTGTCCATGTTGGGCGTTGCCAAAATTCATAATAACACACGCCGTACTTTTTGCCATCGCTTATTTTTCAAAATATGTTACAGGTGTCGACCTTGTTGAGGCAATCTGCAATAAACAATTATGTTTTATATCGATGTCGGAAGATTTGGGCAATGTGGGTAGTTTTGTTTATCTGCCACCACTCGACAATGGATTGGTTAGTATGATAGTTAACCTGCCTAACGCATTGCACAATAGTTTTTTCCGACCAACAATTTTTGAGGCAAAATCGGCAACAATGCTTATGGCAGCCGTTGAAAACATCATGATAGTTGCATTGCTGATTGTCGGAATTCTTTTTCTTCGTCCCAAAAATTTTACCAATCGCGATGTTTGGTATTGCCTTTCGTTCATTTTCATTTTCTTTGCACTTATCGGTTTAACAACACCAGTTTTAGGAGCATTAGTGCGATACAAAGTGCCCGCATTGCCGTTTCTTGGAATAGCTGTTTTACTGTTAATCAACGAAGAAAAATCGACATCGGCTAATAAGTGGATTGAAACAAAACTGAAGCGCCGATAGAAGGAAAAGCCGTATCAGATTTTTTCGCAGTCAATGCAATTGTTTGCATAACTCCTTTTATCTTTGTTTCGGTATGGAATTCACATTTGATAATATTACCATTATTTGTTCTCTGCTATTGTTTGTCAGTTTGTTGGCAAGCCGTTCGGTGAAATTGGGTGTGCCGTTTTTAGTTGTTTTTTTGGCTGTCGGAATGTTGATAGGCACTGAAAGCATTGGCGGAATTAAAATTACGGACATCAATCTGATGCGCAATTTCGCCTTCCCGTATTTCTCACGTAGCATCCCGGAA
>CALBPW010000495.1 GCA_937899145.1 uncultured Bacteroidota bacterium | reverse complement strand
AGTTCAGACGTGTGCTCTTCCGATCTTGGAGGCGGAATTTCAAACATTATCAAATGTTGTTGAAATTCAGCAAAATCTGACAGGCGCTGTTTATCTTTTGCAAGATGGCGAGCAGAATATTTTATCGCAATTGGCACAAGTGCGGCAGCAGATTGCGCAAGTAAACCGATATTTCCCAAGGGCTGACGCATATCTTCAACGCTTAGAGCCAGTTATAATTGAAATGAAGGATTTTGCGCAAGAGTTGGAACATGATTTGCAACAGCTTGAAAATCAACCGGAACGCCTCGAACAATTGCGCACAACACTCGACCAACTTTATAGTTTTATGCAAAAACATCAAGTGTCAGATGTCGGGGGACTTGTGAAAATAAAAAAAGAACTTGAAGCAAAACTCACTAAATCAGGTGATTACGAGTTGCAAATTGAGCAAACCGAGAAAATGCTTAAAGAGCTTACCGTAAACCTGCAAAATATTGCTAATCAGTTAACTACACGGCGTAAAAATGTGCTTGAGCCCTTGAGCAAACAAATTTGCAATCATTTGGTTGGACTTGGTATGCCAAATGCTCAATTGCAAATCGAACTGTCTGCTACCGGGCAATTTACAAATACGGGGTGCGATTTGGTTAACTTCCTATTCACGGCTAATAAAAATCGCGAACTGCAAAATATTTCAAAAATTGCTTCGGGTGGTGAGATTAGCCGTTTGATGCTCAGCATTAAAGCCATCTTGTCGGAATCGGTTTCGCTGCCAACCATCATTTTTGATGAGATAGACACTGGCGTATCGGGCGATATTGCTCACAAAATGGGTGAATTGATGGCCGAAATGTCTGAAAATATGCAAGTTATAACTATCACGCATTTGCCGCAAATTGCCGCAAAAGGCAATGTTCAATATCGCGTGATAAAAACTGATACTGGCGAAACAACTCGTACAAATGTTTTGAAACTATCTGATAATGAGCGCGTTGATGAAATCGCACGAATGCTCAGCGGGAAAGATGTTACTAACGAAGCTCGCGAAAATGCCAAATCGCTTTTAAATAGCTGAAAATCAACGTTTATTTTTGAATAATTTGTTAAATTCTGCTGGAATTTCCGATGTGAATTCCATCACTTCTTTTGTCATTGGGTGTACAAATTTTATTTGTTGCGCATGTAGGCAAAGGCGGCCGCACGGCGATGTTTGCGCACCATATTTGCCATCACCGGCAATTGGGTGTCCAATATGACTCATGTGTATGCGAATCTGATTTTTGCGCCCGGTTTCAAGTTCGAGTTCAAGCATTGAGTATCCGTCAATGGTTTTCAGCACTTTATAGTGTGTAATTGCGCGTTTGCCTTTCCCTTCGCGGCTGATGTGCATTGTCATTGTAAATTTGTTCTCGTCAATCCAAGTGTCGATGGTGCCTTCTGGCTTGTCAAGGAGTCCTTCGACAATTGCAATGTAGCGGCGGCTGTGTACCGACTCGTTCCAAGTGGAGCGCAGGCGGAATTGCGCCTCTTCGGTTTTTGCAAAAATCAGCACACCTGAGGTGTCGCGGTCGATGCGGTGGACGATAAAAATGCACTCGCCCTCGCCTTTAAACTGCATGTAGGCGTTCAGATAGTTTTGCGCCGTGTGCTTTCGGTCTTCGTTGTTGCCGACGGTCAGCAAGCCGGTCTCCTTTTTTACAATAATCAGCCATTTGTCTTCCCAAATTATCCGCAATCCTTTGGGCATCGGAAATTTGGGCTCAGGTTTTTTGCCGATAAAAACGATTGAACCTGCCGTTAGTTGCTCTTGTAAACTGTTGATAGTGCGATTGTTGACTGATATTGCTCCCTTTTGCAAAAGTTGCTTTATTGATGTCCGACTTTTGCCTTGCATTATGTGCGACAAAAACTCCTCAACCGTCTGGTCTTTCTTAACATTATACGATGTTCCTTTGGAAGCGTCGTTGCGGGGGGTGTCGTTCATTTTCATAAAACTGCTGATTGATTTGTTAATGTATTGGCAAAGCTAATTGAAATCAGGTAATGATATATTTAAACTGTTTTTATTATTTATTCAACTTTTGCAAGTTAATTAAATAACAATAATCGAAAATTTATACCACCCTTTTCACGCCCGGTATCAGCCTAAAAATCCATGTTAATACAAACGAGCCGATGGTGGCTAAGATTAATACTGTCAGATATTTGCCTACTACGCCGAGCCAAATGCTATCTAAGAGTTTTTCTGCTATCAGTAATACAAAAAGATGGAAGATGTATGCTCCAAATGCTTGATTTACTGACGATTGGCCGCAAAATCAAAAAGGTGGCTGTTGTGCCACCTTTTTTGATTATGATTTGACATCATCATTAATGTAGATTTTCTACAACTTTCTTTCCAATTAATTGGTTGAGTTTTGCACCGATAAGTGAGTCGCTATAAATATTTGCCCAATGCTCCTCAAAAATAGGGTTGTTGCGGTCGGCAGAACCGTTGCTATCCACGGCAAAAACTACAAGACGTTCTTTGTCGCAAATTGCCATAAGTTTTGAGCGTAGTATGCGAGCATACGACAGACATTGAGAAAAAGCATTGATTCGTTCAGCCATTGGCGACATATCTAATTTTGCTTCAATTACCAACGGTGCAGACGCAAAATGCTTTTCGCCATGCGGCAAAAACACGAAATCGGGAATGGCCTTCAAACCGCGTCCAGCCTTTTGCGAGAGTTGCCTTGTGTAGTCGCTGTCGCTGTAACCAAGGCGGTAGAGAATAGGAATAAGTATTTTTTCCTCAACATCTTTTTCAATCTTTATTTCGCCGAAATCCATTGCGTCGGTTTCAAATAATTTTGGAAACATATTAACATTGTCGCCTCGCTCCTTTACATAACGGATTATTTCGGAATAGTCTTTGGGAGATAGTTCCACACCATTTACACCTTGAAGATTTTTCCTTACGATTGGAATTTGTGACAAGTAGGTATCTTCACGCAGTTCTTTGATGGTTATCTTTGGAACTAAAACTCCATCGCAAACTGTTGTGCGGCATTGGTAATAATCGAAAGGGTTGAAAATTCCGTCGGTGTTTGCTTTCCATACCGAATGTATGTAACTGCGTGGCGAGCGACAATAGATGACTATTAGGTCGCCGCGTTTGGTTTTCTCGTTGCATTGCCAAATTTGCTCGGGATTTTCGCCGATTTCTGCTCCGAGTGTGTCAAGAAACTTGAAGTCGCCCTGCGCCGCACCAACAAGCCAAACATTGGTTGGATTAGGGAGTTCGGCTGGCGTTGACGGCTGAACGAGCATTGGCGCAAAATCGTAAATGCAGGCGCAAAGTTCGGCATTTGTGAGGTTGTTTTCTTTCTGAAATTCGTTCCACACCTGACAAATGTCCCAATAGTACATCAAATATTGTTTGTAATCTTTTGTTCGGGGAATTGGCGGAAGTTCGATGCCAAGTACGTCGCAGTTGCGCATAATCAGAGGAAAACGAGTTTGATGGAATATCGGTTTATACAATGAAGGATTATTGACGTACAACGCCATTGACAAAAACGGTATCAAAAAATTCTTGTAGCGGTAATTGTCGTTTGGACACAGCACACAACTATCGTCAAATTTTATTTCGCCTTTTTCAAAATGTTGATTATAAGTTGCTTATGCGACGGC
>CALBPW010000494.1 GCA_937899145.1 uncultured Bacteroidota bacterium | reverse complement strand
GAATCTGGAAGGCATGGGCTTTACGGTGGTTCCCTTCGGGCAGGGCTTCAAGGATATGTCGCCGCCCACGAAGGAACTGATGAAGCTGACTCTCGAGCAAAAGGTCGCCCACGGCGGTCACCCGGTGCTTCGGTGGATGATGGACAATATCTACATCCGAACCGATCCTGCCGGAAACATCAAGGCCGACAAAGAGAAGTCCACAGAGAAGATCGACGGAGCCATAGCCACCATCATGGCTCTTGACCGCGCCATTCGATGCGGCGCAGACCAGACCGAAAGCGTGTACGACACGCGCGGTCTTTTATTTTTGTAAAGGACGGTGATCGATATGAGTATTTTCAGCGGTTTGTTCAAACCTCTCCGGCGTGCACGTCGTGTGCGCTCCTTGCGGGGCGGCTACGTTCGCTGACGGCGACGTCCTGTCGCCTTTTCGTTGCTTTGCAACGCGCTCACTCCGCGGTTCGATTCCTTGCTGCTAAGTGGATAATTCAGTTGTTTAGGATTTGCTTTGTTTGATAAGTTTTTTATGCTTTTTATTAGTCGGTACGGGAATCGAACCCGTGTTTAGAGATTGAGAATCTCTCGTCCTAACCGTTAGACGAATCGACCAGTTTGTTTTTGACGTTGCAAAAGTAGTGTTTTTTTTAGTTGTTGCAAGCGATAGACTAAAATTTAGGAAGATTTTATTTTAAAGCTGATTATTACCATTTTGAATGGTAGTTGGCAAAGTTGGAAATTGAATATAACGAGTGTGCTTTTCATCAATAAGATGTTCCTGTCTTCTACACAAAAAAAACCGTATCCCAAAAAAAACATCTCTAATGTATTGGAATAGAGATGTTTCGAGTTTAAAAAGTGAACCCAGCTGGTTTTTGAACCCTATTATAAATCCGTATTTTACAATGCTGTTTCAGAAAAAAGTAGCAAAAAGGGTCGTTTAAAGCCCTGATTATCAATAAGTTACGAAACCAAAACCCACCCTTTCACAAGGGGTGCGATGTATATTTGAATGATAATCAAACCTTTACAAGGCTTAAAAATTAAGTTTTTAACAAAATATCAACATATTTATCAACATAACACTATTTCAGCCTTGACAGTGTTTGCGCAAGCAACTGACGACCTCTATCAATCTGTGATGGTGCTTTTTTTACAATAATTTCAGCACGCGGCGGCAACACATCAATTTCCTCATATCCCCCGAATCGGTTTTTGCCTGCTTGCGCTTTCATTTGTTCAACTCTTATTTCAGCGTCCACATCGTGCAGATACTCTTGCGAGCCTCTGAACTGACCGCTCTTTGTTGTCTGAAAAACGTAAACGTAGAACTTGCCTTGCGGCAGATTGCGGACATCTTCGGGTGTCATTCCCGCATAGTTGACCGAATCAATAAAGATGAACTTGTAGGGGCTGACATCGTATGGAAATTCGCCTGTTATTGTGAGATTTGGGTTGGCGGCATTAAGCCGTTGCAGTTTCTCCTGAAAAGTGTACGAAAACCCCTCTTCGGCTGTTACGTAGAGCGTCTTGTAGCCCAATGTGCGCGATACGTAGGCGGCAAATTGTATTGCAAGTGTCGACTTGCCGTTTCCCGGCTTGCCGTAGAACATAATTTTAGCGTCGCTTTGCGGCAGTCCTATCAGTTTGCGCCATTTGCCCGTGAGTTGTATGCAGGAGAATTTCTCGTTCATAAACTCGCAACTGTTCAGCTGGTCGAATTTTTGCAACCGACGTTTAGGCTTTTGCTGATTGTCGTTCACTCCGCCCAAGCCGTCCGTCGGTGAGTAATGCTGTTTAGCCGTATGAATGTATTGGTCAAACGCCGCACCTAATTGTTGTTTTTGCCTTTTGGTGGCTTTCAGATTTGGATTGAATTTGTCGAGTATCATATTTTGCTGTGTTTTATGTGGTTTCAAGGTATTGTTTTTTTTGTGCCGACACCGTCAACACTCACAATCTCCATCAGTTTCAGCCTTGCCATTTTCGCTTTGAGTTTGGCTTTGGCAAGGAGCAGGCTGTTGGCTTTGTTTTCTGTGGTGTGCTCATCTTCGCCCTGTAAAGAATTTTCCTCAAAGAACTGACAATCAGCAAAAGAATTTATTATATTCGCAATGCGCCTGCTGGACATTCCAACTGCACGTACGTCGGATACGTGGTTCGTAAGCCAGTTAGACGCTTTTTTTGTGTCTGCCCATTGCAATAATGCGGTGCCTCCTTTGGGAGTGAGTTTCGCAAACTCACTATCGAACCATTTGGCAATTCTGCCATTGCTCTCTTTTGCGTAAAGCGAAATTATTGAGTTGATTACATTTGCGTTGCGACCGCGCAGTTTGATTATATCAAGAATGGCGATAAAATTGTTCCCGTTTTGAACAATCTCCGTTAAAACAACCTTTTTGCCGTTCCGTTCCTCACTGTCGAAAACGGCAATCGGACATTGTATCGCCAACGGAAGATTTTTTATTTCGCTCAATTCAAAAGGGTGATTGCTGATATAATCGTTGTCGGATTTCTTTGTCAGTGTGCTTGCGGACATTTCTATCGGCAAGTTCTCGACACCTGCATACAAAAGAGCCTCACTCGGCATACCCAACTCATAAACAAAACGCTGGGGAAGAACTCCATCTATCTGCTGTTGCAGGCGGATGTTAAAAACCTCGTTTATCGAATTGTATTTTTCCATTAAAAAAAATTAAAGTGCAAGGAACGCTCAACCTATGCGTCCCCCGCACTGATTGTCAATCTTTTAAAGACCTGCAAGTCCGAAGATGCCCTGCAATTCGCGC
>CALBPW010000493.1 GCA_937899145.1 uncultured Bacteroidota bacterium | reverse complement strand
GTTACAAAATTGGCTACTCACCTCGCGCCTGCGCCATAGAGGAGCCGTCAGAAAATATTACCGAGGAGATGAAACGCAAAGTGCGCATTGCCGCTGGCGGCATTCAAACAATGCTGCGACTAAAAGGGTTATTCAACATCTTCCAACACCCAATGCTCACATTTCAGTACTTATCGCATAAAGTTTTGCGCTGGATTGCCGTACCACTAATTTTAGTGCTGATTATTCCGATAAATATCTATTTAAGTGCGATTAACAATTTCAATTCCAGCAATATATACACTATGACTTTGATAGCGCAAATTGCCTTCTACTTATTTGTTTTTATAGGCTTCGCCCTGCAAAACAAGAAGTTACACTGCAATTGGCTATATTTCCCCTACTATTTCTATTTAGCAAATAAAGCCATGTGGCTCGGCTTTTTCCGCTATTGCCGCAAAACGCAAAGCGTCAATTGGGAACGTGCTAAAAGAAAAAACGATGACAATTGACGGTAAGAGCTAAAACATCATTGTTTATCAATAAATTGAATTTACGCTCAATTTTATCAGCTTCCTAAAACCAACACGCACACGCCGATAATTATGCCAGCCAAAGCCACTCCTTTCGATTTCAAATTATGCTCGTTGAAAATGGCCGCGCCAAGCAAAAACGAAAGCACAACACTACTTCGGCGCAAAACAGAAACCACACCTAATAGGGCTTCGGGGCGTGAAAGGGCGTAGAAATACATAAAATCGGCCGCCGAAAGCGTAATACCAATCATCGGAATTATTATGCGCCAATTGAATAATGGCGGCAGATTGCGCTTTGGAAGCCAAAAAGCAAGCGGTATCAGCATAAACACACCCATATAGATTGAATACCAAGTTTGCACTGCCATGCGGTCGTAGTGGGCAAGCAGGTATTTATCGAAAAGCGATGACACCGAGCCTAACAATGTGGCTGTTACGATAGCCCAAATGGCATGATTGCTTTTAAAATTGATTCCTTCTTTTTTCCCGGCTTTCGCAAACAAGTATGATGAGAATATAACTATCACAAAACCAAGCCATTGCCAGCCATTAAATCGTTCGCCATAAATTAACAGGGCACCAAGCACCGTCCAAACAGGACCTGTTGAACGAATTGGAGCAACAATGGTTATTGGCAATTGACTCAATGCTTTATATGCGAAAATCCACGAACTGCCGACAATCATCGCCTTAATAAAATAAAGCAGATGCTCAGTTGGTGTTATCTGTGGGACGTAAAATAACGAATCGGCTTCCACCACACCGCTACGCGACAGAAGAAGAATGACACCAAAAAGCGCCGAACCGGTAAGCGTCGCAATGAAAAGCACTGGTATATAGGCATTTCCGCGTAACGATGCCTTTTTAAAAATATCGTAACAGCCAAGCAATGCGCTCGAAAAAATTGCAAATAATAGCCACATAATTATCGAAACTTTATCTAATAAAATTGGCCGCAAAAGTAATTCTTTTCAACCAAGCAAATACTTGTCAAAGCTGGCAAACACAAAAAAAATCGCACTATCCCTATTTGAGATTGTGCGATTCAACCATGCCTTTTATTGGTTTATTGTTTCTATTAGAACATTCCGGGACCACCGAACCCGCCGGGGCCAAATCCGCCGGGGCCAAATCCGCCAGGGCTCATTTGTCTGGTTTGCTTACGCATCGAGTTGATTTTGTAAACAAATTGTACGATTGCGTAGCTACCCAAAGTATTTGATTCTGAGTCGATAACTGATGAATTGCTCACATAACGGAAAATGCTCTTTTGCTGTTGTAAAATGTCGAACACTTTTATGCGGACTGCGCAACGATTGTCTTTTGTGAAGTTTTTTGTAAGTTGAGCGTTCCAAATTGCGATGTCGCGGGTATAGCCATCGGTGTAGCCATCATATATACGCCAATTAAAATCGGTTGCAAACACCATCTTCCAAGGCAAATTGATTGTAGTATTAGCCCCAATCTCATAGTCATACGTCTCACGGTCGTTGCTTAATGCGGTACTAAAACTTGTTGTAGTTGTTGCCTTTTGGTCGTTGCCGCTCTTCAAATAACGTACCGAGCCATTGATTGAAAAATCAAACATATCGCAGCGATAGTTAAGTTGCAGGCGCTCGCTCAGTGTGGTTGTTGCTGTTGTTATTTTACCGCCACCAATCGAAGTTCCGTCGGCAAGTTCTGTTGCGCCCGACATTGAAACATTCTCACTATAATTAGCCATTGATGTTGAGGTCAACGACAATTTTTTACTTCCAAGCGGCGTACTAAAAGTTAAGAAGCCATTTGTTCCCCAATTGCCATTCAGGTTGATTTTACGACTTTTTTGTCCGCCTGTAAGCGCATTGTAAGTAATTTCGCTGCTCACCATATTCAATGTGTTGTTGTACGACAGGTTGGCCACAATGCTTTTTCCCGATTCACGCATAAAGTTACTGTAGTTAAGCATAATATTATTGCGGAATGTCGGTTTCAAATTCGGATTACCATATTGCAAGTTCAACGGGTCTGTAACGCTGATAATCTCTTGCAGATTTTGCACATCAGGCGCCGAACTACGGCCATTGTAGCGCAATTGAATATTATGCTGCTTACTGAATTTATATTGCAAGCGCATGGTTGGCGACCAATTGAACACGGTTTGTTTTTGGTCGTTGCCTACGTTGGCTCCCAAAATATTATGTGTTTCAGATGTTTGAGGCTGAAGCGATACACCAAGGTTGTAGTTCAGTTTGTCGTATCTTCCTTGCCAAATTAATTCAATACGATGGTTGTTGTAACTATTTTCCACCTCGCTGCTCAATGTATCGGTACGGGTATCGCTGTCATTTTCGTAAACGTATGAGTATGAATCAGATGACCGTGTTTGGAAACTATAATTAAATTGCAGATAATTTTTTTCAAAAATCGGTTCCACATATCCCAATTGAGCCATCAGAGTCAGGCTATTGCTTTTGCCGTTGGTATTGCGGTTAACAGCTGATGTTGAGTCGTTAATATTAAAATGCGTATTCGATTTTGTTGTTCTATCCGACGGGCTGAGCGAGCCATTCAGCCGAAGTGTGAGTTGAATACTTCGTCCGTTGTTGTTCAGTTTTCGCACTGCTTGCATATTGGCGCTATACGATACGCTTGTGTATTTCGATGTATTTCCGTTTTCTTGTGTATTCACAACGCTTCGACCTGTAATTATCGAATCGTTTGTTATTGTTTCGTTCTCGATAATACTACCAAGATTCAGCGATTGCCCTTCGCTTTCATAATCGGTAAAGAACATACGCAAGTTTGGGCGGAAAATGATTGTTGTCATTGTATCGACTGCCCATTTCAAGCGATAAGAAGCGTTAAGGTTGTTACGTGTGCTTGTCGATATTGACGTATCTTTCTGAACTGTTGAATAATCATCGCCACGGAATGTCTCAGTTGATGTTTTGCCTTCGGTTTCGGTTTTGGTACGGCTATATTGTATATTACCGCCATGCAAAAACGATTTGCTTTTTTCCTTTTCGAAGTTTGCCATTAGGTTTTGGGTTGATGTGATGCCACCAAAGCTCATCATGCCACCGCCAAAGCCGCCCATCATACTTCCAAAGCCGCCCATCATCATACCTCCGCCAAAGCCGCCCGTTCCGCCAAAGCCACTACTATTATCGCCAAGGTCGCTACTGGTATTATTGGTGTTGTTCAGGTTTGCGATTATTGCAAGGTTTCCTTCGTCGTCAAATTGGTTTAAGTCAACGTGCCCGTCGTAGCGGAAATCGTTCGGACCGTTGATGTCGTGTCCGATGCCACCCCATATATTTCCAATCCAGCTGTCCATCATGCTTTTGCGTACGGTAAAGTCGAGTACAAATTCTTCGTCATCGTCATCAATACCAGTAAGCTCGGCTTGCTCACTTTTCTTGTCGTAAGTTTTGATGTCTTTTACCATATTGGCAGGCAGGTTTTTCAGAGTAACTTGAGGATCGTTGGCAAAATATTCTTTGCCGCCAATTAGTATTTTGGTAACCTCCTTGCCATTAACAGTTAATGTTCCGTCTGAGGAGATTTCGGCGCCCGGCATTTTCTTTACAAGGTCTTCAACCATTGCACCCTCAACTACATGGAAAGCGTCGGCATTATAAACAACCGTATCATCTTTCACAACTATTGGCGTTGCCTCTGCTGTTACACTAACTTCGGCAAGTTGTTCCGAATCTTCAATCAGATAAATTTTACCTGCCGAATTATCTTTCCCTTTAATTACGTTTATGCTTTTTTCGACAGTATTATAACCAATATACGATGCGCGCAGCAGGCATTTTTCTGCTTTTATTCCTTCAATCTTAAACGAGCCGTCGGCTTTAGTTGCATCGCCTTTTAAAAAGGTTGTATCGGGCAGCGAGTATATTTGCACATTGGCAAATTGCAGTCCTTCGTTTGTTGTTTTGTCTATCAAATAACCTGAAATTGACGTGGTTTGGGCTATTGCCACATTGCTGGCAAAAACTGATAATAATAAACTCAACCTTTTCATCTTAATTTGTTGTTTTAATATTTACGGCACAATAGTATTTCTTTTCCAAAAAACAGCAATACCCTTATAGATAAACCACAAAAAATTGCCGATTGAAGTCGGCTAAACTTGTTTTACTCTTTGTTTGGGCTTTTTTTGCCGATGAATTTATTGGCATAAAAGAAAAAAGCCAGAGTAGATATTCACTCTGGCTTCATTGTTTTATGCGTATTTTTTATTTGCTGCCATTTTTAATTTCCTCAAATATTGATTCAGCATCATCATCTATTTCATTTTCATCATCTTCAAATATGATATTTTCGATGTTAATACTGATAGATGCGTTTTTTATATCAATATCAGTGATAGAACTAATAAATTGCAATAGTGTGCTATTTATTGCTTTCTTCACATTAGCATCTTCCCATGAGCTTAAACTATATATAACATTTTTTTGTGTTGTAAGCATAGGCAAATCAGTATTTTGAGAAGAGAAATAGCGTTTCCAATCGTCACTGTCGCCACTATAATCCTCAGTGGCATAATAACCTAAACTCCGCATTACGCCTTCTGTAATGAATAGCAAGCCTCCATCAGTATAGGTGCCTGTTTGAGACCTTGCGCCAAGGCTATCTACTGAATATATTTTCCCTCCAGTCAAAATATAAGTGATAAAGATGCTGTCACTACTAAATCCTAAGATTTCACCATTTTCGCTACTATAATAAGATATATCAGCACTAAAGTAATTACCTGAAGTATCTTGCACACTGATAATACCAGAGTTTATAAGGCATTTGCTGGCTTTTGAATTGTCAGCCATTCTTGAAACGCCACCCGAAGCTGTTTGAACTTCGCCTGTTACATACATTGATGTTTTGAAGTTAACGCTATCCTTATTCATGCTAAGCAGAGCATTTGAAGTTGATTTACCAACAACAGCAAAGCCTGAAGCATTATCGGCGGCGTCGTTAATATAGAAACGGGTACTATCAGTATTAACAATCAGGTAGTTGTTATCATCCTTTGAAGATGAACGACCTGCAACGGCAAACTTGCTCTTGGCGGCTTTTGAATTACTATCAGTCTCATCAATGTAAACTGTGGTTCCAACATAATCAATAGTAAACATTTCGTCAGCTGCAGATTTTGAAGACGAGCGGCCGGCAACGGCAAATTTACTTTTTGCTGCTTTAGATGTGGCAGGTTCATCTGTATCAACATAGAAAATCGAATTATTAGCATCAATGCTTAACACTGTAGTTGTTTCACTTTTTGAAGACGAACGTCCGGCAACGGCAAATTTGCTCTTCGCTGCTTTTGAATCACTATCAGTCTCATCAACATAAAAAGTTGAACCATTATTATCAATTGTTAATAATTCTGATGTCTCTTTTGAAGCTGAGCGACCGGCAACGGCAAATTTACTCTTGGCGGCTTTTGAATCGTTTGCTTCATCCACATAAACTATTGTGCCATTTGAATCAATTGAAAGAATTTCAACATCATCTTTACTTGAACTACGACCTGCAACGGCAAATTTACTCTTTGCTGCTTTCGAGCCTGTTTCGTCCATATCAACATACACTTTCACTCCATCTTCATAAACAGCAAAAAGTAATTCTCCTTTGCTGTTTTTTATAGCGAAGATTGGTTCGGTGCTATTTGCATCGGTCGATTGGATTGTTGTAGATGTTTTTTCAGCATACATTGCGTATGGAGCAGGACGAATCTGCACCTTTCCCAACTCAACAAAATCGCTACCACCTGCGGCGTCAACTTCAAGCCTCATCATCACTTGCATCGATTGCCATGGAACCAAATCCATTGAGCCGGAGATTACAGTTCCTTCACCAACGTTTATATTTATATTGCCATAAGCATTGGTTGTTGTTTTGTGTGTTTCTTGATAATAAGTTTCGGAACCTTGCATAAGACTGATTCGCAATGCTATTTCCTTACCACTAATTACTTCGCCATTATCTCTAATAACGGCTTGATAGCTAAATGAGTTTTGGGCAACTGCTTGCGTAAATGCCGCAATAACAAAGGTTGCCACAAATAACAATACTTTTTTCATAGTTCAAATATTTAGAGTTTTACTATTTTTTGAGTTTTGATTATTTCATTACCGGCAATGATTTTTACCAAATAAATGCCCTTCGGCAAATCAGCTGTAACAATGTTCACAATGTTCTGAGATTCAAAATTTTCTGATATTACCATTGCGCCTACTGTATTCAGTATTTGCACTTGTAAGCTCTGACCTGTTTCTTCGGTAAATTCAATATTCAATTGTGCGCCAACCGGACTGGGATAAATTTTAACATTAGATGCCAAATCACTTGCTGCACCTTCGTTCACTGCACTACCACCGCCAATTGCTAACGCTTGCTGAAAACCTTGCACAAGCACAATTGCGCCTACTTCAAATGTTCCTCCTATTGGTTCACCAATTGTGGAACTCAGCGACAAACTGCCTTTTTCAGCATAATCGCCTCCGGCAGCTATTACGTCGCTTTGTCTAAGTTGGGCATTAACTGCAATTGCAGTGATTGCCAACGACATTGTGAGTATTAACTTTTTTTTCATGTTAAATAATTTATTGAGACTATTTCAAATTTATATCAGTACTACTTCACTTTGCTTGGGTTAGCATTATCCGCGAATTGAACAACGCAAAAATATCATTTTTTTGTTATTCAGCAACTTTTTTTTGATTTGACAGCTGACCGATTATGAACAAATGGTTGAAAAGTGTTGATAAATCAGCTAACTGCCGCTTTGAACAGGTTAATCCATCAATCTGCAAACAATTAAACCGTACTAATTAGCAGAAAAGTATTCCAAAATTCGTCGCAATACTCTATATCGCAATGTTACATATAATAATATGGTATAGAACCAAATTACCATCATGTTAACCCAATAGGTTGAGTACGGCACGCCAAATATATTTTTATATGGAGCATAAAAATGAGCTTTTATAAAAGGATGCGTAGGCATCATATAAATGGGGTCGCTTTTTTGGTATAGTTGTCCGTCGGCTTCAATAATTCTATCAAGCGAATTTGAGTTCCGCACAAATGTTGTCAGATTTTCGTTGCTGTAATCGCGCTTGCGTTTCAAAAACATTTCGCGTTCCTCATCGGTGCGCTGCATTGAGTTAATCAGTATATCTTTCTGATTATTAACGTGATTGTATTGTTTATAATAATACGATTTTAATTTTGCGAGGAAACTATTTGTTTCTTCAAAAATTTCGGGTGTCAATTTGCTGATATACAACTGATCGATTTTGTCAAACACGAAATAACCCATTGCATCAAGTGGTTTACTCAACTCATTTCTAATAAGTTGCAATTCTTTCTTGACTTTTATTTGGCTTGTCGGATTTGTATAATTTCGTTGGCAATAGGTAAGTTTGTTTTCGATTGTTTTGACCCAATAATTTTTTCGGAAATCACACTCGCTCAATATTCTATTGTATTCGTAAAAGTCGCGTTCAAATTTATTTTCTTTAAATTGTTGCACAGCCAAAGCCTCATAAGCCCATCGGGCTGTGATAATCTCGCCATAAGCAGGAATTTTTGAAGGCGATGATATTATCGGATTTAGTTTATCGAACGGCACTATTATGCCGCTCAATATCAGTTGTGGGATTACCAAAAATGGTATCAGTATATAAATGGTCACCGCAGTATCGAAACTATCAGAAATATTGAGTCCCAACATGTTAGAGAAGAACCACGCGCTAAAAAGCGCAAACCAATAGTAGAAAAACATTCCTTTTACGCCTAACACCAAGTTACCGACTAACACAAACGATAAGGCTTGAAATGCCGATATCACAAATAATATTGCCACTTTCGAAAATAAATAACTTGCCCGGCTCAAGTTCAGAAACTGTTCGCGTTTTTGAATTTTACGGTCTTTAACAATTTCCTCAGCACTGACCGACAATCCTACAAATATGGCAACTATCACTGCCATAAATATATACACAGGGATATTTGGATTGTTGTAGAATGTATAATTTCCGTTTGAGGTGTTGAAGTATCGTATGATAAACGCCAATAAAAAGGCAAGTGTTGGCGATTCTAAAATATTGATAATCATATATTGCCGATTGCTGATTTTTGAAAGCACATCGCGTTCGACAAATACTTTGAATTGCTTAAATCTGCCGGGTATTTTCGATACGTTTTCAGGCAGCTCATCATACTTTTTCTCAACTTCGGGTTTATTTTTTCGCGATTCGGTAAAATGTTTAAACCAATCGGCAGGCGAAAGTCGGCGCTCTGGGGTTAGATTTCCGTATTCGTCGAGCATTTGCGACTCCACAATATTGAAAATCTGTTCCGGATTCACATTGCCGCAAGTGCGGCACTCGCTATCGTTCCAATTGGCCTGATGCACTTTTGTTTTGAAGTATATAATTGAATCGACAGGATTACCCTCATAAATCAGATAGCCGCCTTTGTCGAGAATATAAAGGCTATCGAACATTTTAAAAATATCGGACGATGGCTGATGGATTACTGTAAACACAAGTTTGCCTTTCAGCGTCAACTGCTTAAGTATGTCCATAATATTTTCAGAATCGCGCGATGACAGGCCTGATGTTGGCTCGTCGAGGAATAGTATTGCAGGTTCGCGAATAAGTTCGAGGGCTATATTCAGTCGCTTTCGCTGTCCTCCACTGATTTTTTTGTTCAGCGGACTGCCTACCACCATATCTTTAATATCGAACAACCCCAAACTTTTCAGCACTTTCAGCACTTTGCATTTTATCTGAAAGTCGTTCAAGTCGTCGAAGCAAAGGCGGGCATTGTACAGAAGATTTTGATATACAGTAAGTTCTTCTATCAGCAAATCATCTTGCGACACGTAGCCTATTAGCCCTTCCACTTTTTCTTTTTCGGCATAAATATCTATTCCATTGATAGTTACAGTACCAGATGTTGGCCTTGTGCTACCATTTAACACGTTCAATAATGTGGTTTTTCCTGAGCCGCTGGCACCCATTATGCCTACCAAACTACCCGATTCTTGTTCAATATTTATCGGATTCAATCCCTTAACGCCACCCTTAAAATAAAGTTCCACATCGTGTGCGACAAATTGAATTCGATTACCTATCTCATCTGAAAAATAGAAACTTACAATATCGGAGTAATATATCGGTTTCATTTTGGCATCACGCAACGCTGCTCCTTGATTAAGCACATACACGCTTTCGGGCACCACAATTTGACCATTCAAGTACAACTCGCTTGCGCCAAATTTTCGAAACACATACATATTTGACGGTTCGAAGTAGAGAACCCAAAGTTTGTCGTCGAATGTTTCGTGATAAAAGTGCCTGATATCGGGCATTGGCGACGATTTTTGCCCGTCTATGAGTAAAAAACGTGGCGATATTGGTATGTTGCCGGCATCAGCTAAAACAAAATTGCGCAGCAGCTCATAGTTATCGTTCGAGAAAAAGAACGACTCCGACACTGTTTGTACAAATTCATATTCTTGCTCAGTACGTTCGCTGCCTGCTTTTATAAACTCAAGCAATCTAATCAGCACAAGTGTTTTTTGCCGGATATCAAGTTCCTCGTTTATTTGTGTGCAGATTTTCAGAACTTTAACTGAACTCAGTGCTAAGTTCTTCTCTTTATGCGATTTATCTGATTGCTTCCGTTGGAAATGCGCATAGTAGCCATCAAACAAATCAAGATATTCGCTAACTGAATTGTCGCTTAACTGCTGATAAAGAAAGTCTTCGATAATTTGCCTGCCGCCTTTATTATTGGTACGCGGCCCAACAATAATGGCAAACAATTGCATCAACGCCTTTAAGACTTTCTCTCTCATGAATTATTATTGTTTAAAACCGATGAGTAAAACGGCAATTCCTGAAGTGATATTTTTCGAATCAATTTCGGCTTCAATGATGCAATCCATCGTGTTTTCGAATTTAAAATCCCAATATGGTGTATTTTCAAAATCGCGATTAGTGAACAGCAAGTTTCTGTCTTGGTCGTACACTGAAAAGGCAAGATTTCCCGCATCCGTACCGACATATCCCACAAGCCGATAAATGGTTCCGCCATAAAATGTCGCGTAAAATTCGGCTATATCGCCCTCATTCAACAGCACTGTATAATATTGGCCATCAGACACAAATGGCTCAACAATGTAGGTTTTGCACTTTTGAATCGAAGATTCCATTTGTGCGTCTGTTGCTATTGGCAATAACATTATTAAAGCCAAAGCTGCAATTATTTGATACTTCTTCATAGCTCTACTAATTTAATTGACCAACAATGTTCTGATGCGTTTAATTTTCTTTGCAATATTCTGCAAATCAGCATCTTTTATTACAACTTTCGATACAGATTTAATTATAGTCACCTTACTTTCCGGGTCAATTTCTGGCACTTTATAACTATATGTCTGCTCAATTCCTTCAAAATCGTTGGTTAGTTCCATCAGTGCGTCTAACAGCTCTTTTATTTCCAAATTATAAGAATAGTATGGTGATAATATTTTAACCAAATTATCAAGAGGTTGTTTGCTTTCGCCAACATGTTGTTTCAGTTCTTCGTTTTTATTTTCAACGGCTAATTGAGTAAGAAGATACATTGCTTCA
>CALBPW010000492.1 GCA_937899145.1 uncultured Bacteroidota bacterium | reverse complement strand
CTTCCGATCTCTCCACCAGTACCAACTATCGTATGAATTTCATCAATAAACATTATAATATTTCCTTCAGATTTTTTAACTTCATTTAAAACATTTTTAAGTCTTTCTTCAAATTCTCCACGATATTTAGCACCAGCAACAAGACTAGCCATATCAAGTTCCCAAATAATCTTATTTTTTAAACTATTAGGAACATCTCCTTTAACTATTCTTAAAGCAAGCCCTTCAACTATAGCTGTTTTACCTACACCTGCTTCACCAATAAGTACTGGATTATTTTTTGTTTTTCTTGATAAAACTCTAGTAATACTACGAATTTCATCATCCCTACCTATAACAGGATCTATTTTTCCATTTTTTACATCATCTATGATATTTCTACCATATTTTTCTAAAACATTTTCTTCTTCTTGATTATAATTTTTATGCATATTTATCACCCCTAGATAACATTATACACTTATTTTAGCACTTGTCAAGTAAGAGTGCTAATTATAAAAAAATAAAATCTACATACTTATTATATGTAGATTAAATCTTATTATTTACTTAACTCAGTAATAGCTGCTTGTAGTTGTGTATCAGTTTCATCACAAGGATTTTCAACATAATTACTATCAAGTAACACTTCTATATCAGGAGTAACCCCAACTTTATTAATCCAATTTCCATTAGGTGTTAACCATTTTTGAATTGTATATTTAACCATAGATCCACTTGATAATGAATATGCTGCTTGAACAGTTCCTTTACCATAAGAATTTGTACCAATTACTTTAGCTCCATATGATTCTTGTAATGCTGCAGCTAATATTTCAGAAGCAGATGCACTACCACGATCAACTAATACAACAATATCATAACTCCTTGATGCAGAAGTTTTTGATTTAACTTGTTCAACTATACCTTTAGTATCTAATTGATAAATAACTTTATTTTTATCTAAGAATAATGATGCAATATCAGTAACAGTAGCTAAATAACCACCTGAATTACCTCTAACATCTATTAGTAAGCTATCTATCTTTTCTTTTTCTAAATTTGTTAATGCTTTTTTAAATTGATCATATGAATTAGAAGCAAATATACTCATATAAATATATCCAATTTTTTTACCATTATTCTCAAAAGTTTTAGTAGTAACAGATTCAATATCAACAACCGCTAATTTTAAATCAAAATCTAATTCTTTATCATCTCTTTTAACTGTTACTTTTGCTTCACTTTTACCAGAATCTTTAATCATTGTAGGAACATTATAAGCGTTTTCAGTAGTTATATCTTCTCCATTAACTTTAATAATAATATCATCTTTTTGTAATCCAGCCTTTGCTGCAGGACTATCTTCAAATACTCTATTAATTATTACAGAACCATCTTGTTGAATTAATATTTCAATACCAACTCCAGTATATTTACCTTCTACTTGTTCATTAAATGATTTAGATTCTTCTTGATCCATATAAAGTGAATAATCATCATCTAAGTAACTAAGCATACCATTAATACCAGCTTCTAATAATTCTTTACAATCAACTTCTTCATAATAATCATCAACCGGTGCTTCTGAGAAAACTGTTGTTAACGCCTTTTTATACACGAATATTCTCCGTATCGCAATATGGCACTGTATCAGAACTTTACGCCTATTCTTCGCTTTTGCTTGTGTTGTTGATTCATGGTATGGAGACAACCTATTTTCGTTATAGCATTGATAAAAAAGACGAACCGGATACTTTTAACCATGCGCTTTTTAGCACAGCTTTGTTTGCTTCGGTTTTTTTACTTTTTGCGCTTTTTTGTAAAAATGGTATTGCCGAACTTATTGGTTATAAGAGTAATACAAATTACATAATCTGTTTTGGTTTTATAATCTTTTTCGATGTTATAACAGCAATTCCGTTTGCACGATTGCGTAATCAAAATCGTGCGCTTAAATTTTCTTTAATCAAGTTCTTCAACATTACTATTAATGTTTTGCTTAATATTTTCTTTTTCGTTATTTGTAAAGGGTCTGAAAATGAATTTCTTGCATCGCTTTACAACGATAATATAAATGTTGGCTACGCTTTTATCAGTAATATGGTAGCTTCGTTGTTCTCATTTTTGATGCTTTTGCCTGAATATAAGAGTTTTAAGTTTAAAATATCGCTGTCGAAATATAAAGTTTTGCTAAATTATGCTTGGCCATTAATCATTATTGGTATTGCTGGTATAATAAACGAAGTGTCAGATAAAATCTTTATTAAGCATCTTTCGGCACCTCATTTAGATGCGTTGCAGCAAGTTGGTATTTATGCGGCCAATTACAAATTGGCTGTGCTTATGACAATTTTTATTCAGATGTTCAATTATGCGGCCGAACCATATTTTTTCAAAAAATCGAAGTTTGCTGATGCAAAAGAGTCGTATCGTGTGGTGATGAACTATTTTGTCATTTTCTGCTTGCTGATCTTTTTAGTAGTAACACTTTATATCGATATTTTTAAATATTTTATTGGTGTTAAATTCCATTCAGGTTTACCAATTGTTCCTATCATATTGCTTGCAAATATGATGCTTGGTATTTATTATAATCTTTCAGTTTGGTACAAGATTAACAATATGACATCATCAGGCGCAGTAATTTCTATAATTGGTGTTGTTATTACATTGTTGCTTAATGTTTTACTAATTCCACGAATTGGTTATTGGGGTTCGGCAATTGCTACTTTTGCTTGTTATTTTGTAATGGTTGTTGTGTCGTATTTTTGGGGACAAAAAGTATATAAAGTAAATTATGATGTTGGTAAAATATCGGTTTATTCATTTTTAGCTGTTGCAACACTTTATATCAGAAAAATTTTTGTTACCAATAATATTTACTCTACAATTGCAGTTAGTACTTTATTTATTTTGATTTACGTTTGCGTTTTATATTATTTTGAACGCAAAAACATAAAACAACTAATATGAAGATAAAAATTATTAACAAGTCAAATAATCCTCTTCCAGCCTACGAAACGTCAACATCGGCTGGTCTTGATTTACGTGCTTTTCTTGATTCAGATGTTATTCTACAGCCATTTGAACGCAAACTTATACCAACAGGCTTGTACATTGAATTGCCTGTAGGTTATGAGGCGCAAATTCGTCCGCGTAGTGGTTTGGCAATAAAAAATGGTATTACTGTTTTAAACTCACCTGGCACAATCGATTCTGATTATCGTGGCGAGATAAAAGTCATATTGATGAATATGAGTCAAACCGAATTTGTTGTTAAATCGGGCGAGCGTATTTGCCAAATGGTTATTGCAAAGCATGAAAATGCTGAATTGATTGAGGTAGATGAAATCAGCCAAACAGAGCGCGGAGCAGGAGGTTTTGGCCATACAGGAAAATAATATGTATAGAAGTTTTATTTGCATTTTAAGTATATTTTTGTTTTTGTTTTCATCTGCGCAAGTAAATGATTCTGATGTACTTATATTTGATGACGAAATAAACTATTCATACAATTTTTTTGAGGCCGATAAGTGTTTTCTTGATGAAAATTATGAGTTGTCAGAAAATTATTATCAACTTTGTTTAAACCAAAAACCCGACAATCCTTTCATACTTTATAGGTTAGCTTCCATCTACCTAAAGCGTAATGAACTTGACTTGTCAGAAAATTATATTGATAAATGTTTGGCTTTTTCTCCTGACAACGAATGGTATCTTTTTTTAGCTGGTCACATCTACGGATACAACAAACATTTTACTAAGGCTGAAGCAGTTTTTAATAAACTAATCTCGTTAAAGCCAACCGAAATTGATTTTTATTTGGCACTTGCCGATGTCTATATAAATGAAAACAACTATAAAAAAGCCATAAATGTTTATGATTTGATTGAACAAAAATTTGGCATTGATGAGTCAATTTCAGTTCAAAAAAAGAACATTTATCTTCAAATTGGAAACAAGAAAAAAGCTGCCGCTGAACTAAATAAATTGATAAGTGCTTATCCGGGCGAGGTTGCATATAAACGACTTCTTGCCGATTTTTATATGCAGAATGATGATGTGAAAACATCAATTTCTATATTAAACCAAATAATTAGTGAAAATCCTGATGACGGATTTGCGCACATTGGTTTGGCTCTTTGTTATTCTTATCTTAAAGACAAGCAAAAAGTTTATGATGAACTTTATATCGGTTTTCAATCTAAAGAGGTTAATCCGCAAGCCAAGGTGAACATTTTGGTGACACAAATGCAAATCTCAAATTCGCCGGATGATTTAGAAAAAATGTTAAAATTGTGTGAAGTGCTGCTCAAAACTCATCCCGACGACCCTGATGTTAATTCAATTTATGCTAACTTTCAGATGGGTTTAGGTAATATTGATATTGCCCGGCTTGCGCTTAATAAAGTTATCGAAACACGAAAAGACAAATATCAAGTTTGGGAACAATTATTACTTATTGATAATCAACTTCTTGATTGGGTATCAATGTTTAAGCATAGTAGTGAGGCAATTCAATATTTTCCGAATATGCCATTTTTATATTTGTTGAATGGTATAAGTTCACTTCAGTTATCTAAGATTGATAATGCTAAAAAATCACTTGAATTCGGTTATCGGCTTATATCAAAAGATGACCCCCTTCAAGCAGATTATTTGACATTTTTGGGCGAAGTCAGTTATCGCTTGGATAACAAGCAAGATGCCTATTTCTATTATGATAAACTGCTTGAAATTGAGCCAGATAATCTTATGGTCTTAAACAATTATAGTTATTATCTTTCGCTTGATAAAGAAAATTTGAGCAAGGCAGAGCAGATGTCGTTCAAAACAATAAAAGTTGAACCAAACAACCCGACTTATTTAGACACATACGCTTGGATTCTTTTTAAAATGCAAAATTACAAATCGGCGCTTGATTATATCAAACGAGCTGTTGACCTTGATGTTACGCGTAGTGCGGTAATAATTGAACATTATGGCGATATTTTGTATTTTAACAATGAATTTGAAAATGCACTTGAGCAATGGAAACGCGCGCAAATGATTGGTCAAGATGAAAATGACAAATTAAATGAAAAGGTTGCGACACATAAATATGTTGAGTAGGGTAGTAACTTTTTTTTTGGTTGCTCTGCTTTTTTCGTGTTCAAAATCGTTTGTTAAAACACAACCAATTTCTGATTTTAAAGCTCTCCAGACAAAAATCAACAAGCAACAGAATTTTTTAGAAAATAATAGTATTAAGTTAAAATTTAAAGCTGTTGCTAATATTTCTGGTAAACAAAACAAACTTGTTGGCAAAGCTTTTTTGTATTCCGATACTTCGTTGTTTGTCAGTATTTTATCTTATTCACTTGGTATCGAGGTTTTGCAACTATATTTTAATTCTGATTCTGTTTATTATGTAAATAAAATAGATAAAAAATTTTTTTCTGGCACATATTCAGATTTTAAAACTTATCCGAATTTTGGTATGGTTTATTCAATCTTTTCCTCATCATACTATAATTCAAAAAACACCTTAATATCAAACAATAATTGCCATTATATTGCTGATTACAAGAAATTTATAGTTAACGATAAGTATGATATAAATGGTAAATCAGGATTTTTTGTAGCAACACATTTTAATAGTTTTGGTCAGGTTGAAAAGATTGATTATAAATCGTATAATGGTAATTATTTGAGAGTTAATTATTCTAATTTTGTGGCGGAATATAATTTTCCAGCTGAATTTGTAATTTTCACAATGGTTAATAAATCGGAGGTTGAGATAAAAATGAATATTGAAAATCTTGATTTGTTGAGTAAAAATCACTCTGTTCATTCAATTCCTAACTATCCAAATTACAAAAAAATTGACATTAAAGATGTTGAAATTTAGCAATTTACTGTTTTTATTATTTGTTTTTTCTTCAGTTTGTGCTCAATCGCGTGCTGAGCTTGAGCGTCAAAAAAAACAGAATGAAAAGGATATTTCATATACTAACGAGTTGATTGCCAAAACGGAACAAAATAAAAAAGATTCTTATAATCAATTATTGTTAATTAATTCAAAAATCAAAAGTCGCGAAAAAATAATTATCGACATTAACAATGAAATAAGAATTATTGAAGATAGAATTACTGAACAAAAAGAACTTATTGATAGTCTTGAAAACGATTATAGTTTACTTAAATCAGAATATGCTAAAATTATAACTCATTTCTATAAAAACAGGAGTACATATAGTCGTGTAATGTTTATTTTGGCATCTGATAATATAAATGTCGCTTTTAAGCGAATTAAATATTTGCAACAATATACTAATTATCGTTCTATTCAAGTTGAACAACTACTAAACACTAAATCTGAAATTGAGCAACAACTTGCTGAATTACGTTTGTTGCATTCTGATAAAGAAAATCTGCTTTCTGAAAACAGACACGAGAATAATGCGCTTTTGCGTGAAAAATCTGATCAAAATCAGATTATTCAAAAACTTGATAAACAGAAAAATGAATTAAAACAAAAGCTTGATGAGCAAATAAAATTAGCGAGTAAACTTCAAAACGAGATAGAGCGTATTATTGCTGAAGAACTAAAAAAGGCGAATAAAACCAATGAAAAATCGAAGTTGAACGTTTTTCAACTAACTCCAGAGGAAAAGAGACTTGCCGAGAGTTTTGTTAATAATAAGAACAAATTACCATGGCCTACGGAGCGGGGTGTTATAACAGGTTTTTTTGGAGAAAATCCTCATCCTGTGCTAAAGGGTGTTTTCATTCGTAACGACGGAATTGATATTTCAACTACCGAGGGTTCTTATATTCGTTCAGTTTTTGATGGTGATGTAACTCGGGTTTTTGTAATTCCGGGAGCTCATAAAACAGTTATCATTCGTCATGGCAATTATCTTTCAGTTTATTCGAATTTATCTGAAGTATTTGTAAAACAAGGAGATAAAGTTAAAACAAAGCAAACAATTGGTAAAATTTTTACTGATAAAGACGATGAAAACAAATCAGTTTTGCAATTTCAGATTTGGAAAGAAAATCAAAAATTAAATCCGCAAGATTGGTTAGCTCGTATAAAAAATGAATGACAGTTTTACATTATTTCTAACCAAAATAGATGCTTTTAAACGCCGCTATTACCTTCAAAAACTTTTAGTTGGCGTTTTGAAAACAATATTATTTTCTGCTGCAATTATTTTTGTCTTATCAGCGGTTGAATCATTTTTCACATTTTCTTCTAATATTCGACTATTGTTTTGTCTGACAACAATCATTTTTTTGTTTGTCTGTTTTATCTATTTAATTCTATTACCTTTTTTGTGTTTAACTAATTTATTATCCGGACAAACAAATAAAGAAATTGCTTTAATTATTCAATCTGCTTTTCCTAAGACAAAAGATATTCTAATTAACATATTAGAATTATCTGAACTTGAATCATCTTCATTAGTTAAGCAGAGTATTAATCAGAAGGTTAATGAAATAAAAGATATTGATTTTAATTCTATTATTTCATTTAACATATTGAAAGACAAAAAAATAGTTCTATTTTTCTCTATTTTGTTTATTTTATATATTTTATTTTTTAATATTGTTTCCGATGGATTCAGTCATATTTTGAATTACTCTGAAGAGTTTTCTGATCAAAAGTCAATATCAATAAGAATTGATGAAAGTTTATTAAAAGTTGAACAAGGAACTGATTTTTATTTGAATCTCGTAATAAAAAACGCAAATTCGCAAGATGCTTTTATTTTGATTAATAACAATAAGTATATTTTGAATCACGAAAACGACACTATTTATAGTTTTCTGTTTAAAAATGTGAATAACTCGTTCAAATTCAATATTTTAATTAAAGATTTTATTTCCAAACAGTATAATGTTTCAGTTTTTGAATTGCCAATAATATCTTCTTATTTTATTGATATTCATTATCCCAACTATGTTAATAAACCAGACACAATTGTTTATAACCAAAACATTTTAAATGTTCCACAAGGAACATTTTTGAATTTTAATTTTACTACTTCTAATTCTGACAGTTTGTTCTTCTATACTGATTCGTTGCTGGTTGATTCAGTAAAGGTGTCAGATAATAAATTTACAAGAAAACTTAAAATTTATAAGAATACGGAGTTTTCAATATTTGTTTCTAATGAAAACATTAAACGAAAATCATTAGATTTTAAAATTATTGCTATTTCTGATTGTTATCCTTCAATTGCTATTATTAAAACTGATACTGCACAATTTAATAACACATTATCTTTTTTCGGAAAAATCACAGATGATTATGGTTTTACTAAATTGTTGTTTTATGCAAAAAATTCAATATATACTGATACCATTGATATTCCTATTTATAAAAACTTAACATCACAACAATTTTTTTGTGAGTACGAAATCGAAAATCTTTTTTCGTTCGAATCAAATAACAATGAATTTTGGTTTGAGGTTTATGATAATGATGCCGCTAACGGTTATAAAAAAACTATATCTAAACTTCTGAATTATTCAATTAAAAGCGTAACAGAAAAATTGGTTGATAAGGAAAATCAGTATGAATCGCTATTTGAAAAATTTTATAAGGTTCAAAATCTATCTAATGAGATAAAATCTGATATAGATAATCTTCGTCGCAACATGCTTAATAATAATCTATCAGACTGGGAAAAACAAACATTATTGAATCAGATTTCAGAAAAAACAAAACAGTTGAATGAAGATATATCTCTTATCAATCGAGAGTACAAACAAGCAACAAATATATTAACTGATAACAACCTTGAACTTTTGGAAAAACAAAAACTTATCGACGAAATGCTAAATGGTATACTTGACGATGAAATGAAACAACTGTTGGAAGAAATTCAAAAATTCACAAATGAAACAAACAATCGAAATATTTCACCGGAAGATTTGAAAAACCAATTCGAAAATTTTCAAAAGATGGTTGACCAGCAATATGAGTTGGTAAAGAAGATGAAAATTGAAGAAAATCTTGAAAATCTTGCTAATAGTTTTGAAATGTTGTCAAATCAACATAAAAATCTTATTGATTCTATTTTTGAATATTCAAAACATTCAATTGAAAAGCATGAACAGATATTTGAAGATTTAAAGAAAGAATATGAAAAAGTAATTAATGATAATCAGGAGTTAACTCGTCCTTACGAAATTGATGATTTAAATGACGAATTTGAACAAATTGAGAATGAATTTAATATCGAAAAATCTGTTTCAGAACGAAATCAGCTAAAGGAGTCGATTAAAAAAAATTCTGATAATTTTAAAAAGATGTCGGAGAAAATAAAAGAGAATCTGAATACAGATAATTCAGCGGAAGCAACCGAGGACGCGAATAATTTGCGCCAGTTGTTGGATAATTTATTTGAGGTGTCGTACAATATTGAAGATATTTATAACTCAATGATTAGCAATAAATTATCACAAAATCATATTTTACAGCAAACCATTTTAATTGATAATTTCAAAATAGTTCGTGATAGTTTATACGCACTATCGCTACGTACACCATATCTAAGTAATCAAATTTTAAAAGCTGCTTTTTTAATAGAAGACAATATGATTGCAGCTATGCAAAGTGTTCAACAGCAAAATTCATACAAGGCAAATAAAAATCAGCGCGAAGCTCTGACGAAAACAAACGATATGATTTTATTATTGTCGGAATCACTTAAAAATTTGAATAATGCTACAGGTGCGGGTGCAGGCGGAAAAAATAAAACTAAGCAGAAAAAAAATCCTCAAGATTCAAAACAATCTTTATCTGATATGCGTAAAACTCAAGAGAAAATGAAAATTCAGTTAAAAGATTTGTTAAATCAGATGAAATCAGATAATGGGCAAGATTTGAATCAAGAATTGGCTAAGATGCTGATGCATAATGAAATGTACCAGCAAATGCTGCAACAACTTATGTATAATTCTGATATTGATTCAAAAACTTCAAAATTGTTGCAAGAGATTAAAAGTCTTATGGAAACAAATCGTAAAGATGTGGCCAATAAACAAATATCAGCGCAAACAATGCTTCGTCAGCAACGAATAGTTACAAAACTTTTAGAAGCAGAAAACGCTGAAAATGAAAGAGAAAAAGAAGAAAAACGCGAATCAAAAATCGCCAAAAATATTAATCGAAAAACACCCCATAATTTGCCGGAAGAAATTATTTTTGATAACAAATCAGAAATATTGGATTATGAAAATATTCGCTTAAATTCGTTTTACAAAGCAAAATTTGAAGATTACATAAATCAATTAAATACTCAAACTAATGAATAACGAACTGATTATAAAATCGAAAATCGACAATATATATTTTGTTGAAAATTTTATTGACGAATTGACAATTGAACAATCTATTGCAACTGAGATGTATGGAAATATATTAATATCTACCATAGAGGCAGTAACAAATGCAATTGTTCATGGCAATAATTCTGACCCGGCAAAAGTTGTTCATGTTAAAGTGTTGCGCGAAAACAAAACTCTTCAAATTACAGTAACTGACGAAGGAGAAGGATTTGATATAACAGTTGTGCCGGATCCAACGCGTCCAGACCATATTGAACAACCCGATGGCCGAGGCATTTTCCTTATGCGCAATCTTGCCGACGACTTGCAATTTGCCAAAAACGGAGCTGAAGTAACATTAATATTTAATTTATAGTGGTAAATTTCTTTTTTGAAGATACTGACGAATTTGATGTCAGTCATCTAAATGTCGAAAAAAATATCGAAATTCTTGTTCAAACAGAAAATAGAACAATGGGTGAGGTGAGTTATATTTTTTGTTCGGACGATTATCTGTTAAACATTAATAAACAATATCTTAATCATGATTATTATACTGATGTAATATCATTTGATTATTGCGAAGATGATGTTATTTCGGGAGATATTTTTATTAGTGTGGATACTGTTCGCGATAATGCGGAAGAATACCATGTTGATTTTGAAAAAGAACTTGAAAGAGTTATGGTTCATGGTGTTTTGCATTTTGTTGGATACAAAGACAAAACCGATGAAGATTCAAAAGTGATGCGACAAAAGGAGAATCAATATTTATCATTATTCAAATAAAATGCTTTTTCAATACGATGTTATTGTAGTTGGCGGAGGACATGCGGGTTGTGAGGCTGCTGCCGCTGCTGCCAATATGGGTTCCAAAACTCTGCTTATCACATTAGATATGACAAAATTTGGCTGTATGTCATGCAATCCTGCTATTGGCGGAATCGCAAAAGGTCAAATTGTGAAAGAAATAGATGCTTTGGGCGGCTATACAGGCATAATTACTGATAAATCGGCCATTCAATACAGAATGCTGAATAAATCAAAAGGTCCGGCCATGTGGAGTCCGCGCGCACAATGTGATAGAACATTATTTTCAATTGAATGGAGAAAACAACTTGAAAGTATTGGAAACCTTGATTTGTTTCAGGATAATGTTGTGTCGCTTATAATAGAAAAGGAAAAAGTGGCAGGAGTAAAAACACAAGTTGGTTTTGAATTTAAGTCGAAAACAGTTGTGCTTACAAATGGTACTTTCTTAAACGGAATGATGCATATCGGCAAAACACAATTTTCAGGTGGGCGCTTTTCTGAATTACCATCATTTGGTTTGACAGCAAATTTAGTTTCACTTGGCTTTGAATCGGGACGAATGAAGACAGGAACACCAGCCAGAATTGATGGCCGAACAATAGATTTCAGCAAATGTGCAGTTCAAAACGGTGACGAAAACCCGTACTTTTTCAGTTATTCAACAACAAAACCATATCATGATAAGCAAATACCCTGTTATATAACCCGGACAAACGAGCAGGTTCATGAAGAATTACGGAAAGGGTTTGAAGATTCACCAATTTTTAATCATACAATTATAGGAATTGGCCCGCGTTATTGTCCGAGTATCGAGAGCAAACTCGTAACATTTAGTGATAAAGATTCGCACCAATTGTTTTTGGAGCCTGAAGGATTTTCGACACACGAATATTATATCAATGGTTTTTCGTCATCGTTGCCATGGCAAGTGCAATATAAAGCTATTCATAAAATAGCAGGACTTGAAAATGCGAAAATTTACCGTCCCGGATATGCTATTGAATATGACTATTTTCCACCAACTCAATTAAAGCAGAGTTTAGAAACAAAATTAATTTCAGGATTATTTTTTGCCGGACAAATAAACGGTACCAGCGGGTACGAAGAAGCTGCTGCCCAAGGTTTAATTGCGGGTATTAATTCTGTTAAATATTTGAATAATTCAGAACCGCTTGAACTTTCAAGAGCGTCTTCTTATACAGGAACATTGATTGATGATTTGGTTACAAAAGATATTCAAGAACCATACAGAATGTTGACATCGCGTTCCGAATACCGTTTGCTTTTAAGACAAGATAATGCAGATGAAAGACTTACGGAAATCGGTCATAATATTGGTTTGATTGATGATGCACAATATCAAAGATTTTTATCAAAACAGGACAATATAAAAAAAGAAATAATGCTTGTACTATAAGAGTTCATGGATTTAATCCAAATTATACTGCGGAACAACTAGGAAAATTATTTTCTCAAGCAGGAGAAATAAATAGAGTTGTAATGCCTTCTAAAAACTTAGCTTATATTAGATTTACTCAGACTATATTTAAGCAAAATGCTTATGATATGTTTAATGATGTTAGTAAAGATGGATGTGTTATTCGGGTTCAACTTCTGGAAGATAATTAATTAATTTGAAATAATTAGGAATTAAATAAAATAAAATTTTATTGAGATCGGAAGAGCGTCGTGTAGGG
>CALBPW010000491.1 GCA_937899145.1 uncultured Bacteroidota bacterium | reverse complement strand
CATACGAGATAAGCTAGTGACTGGAGTTCAGACGTGTGCTCTTCCGATCTCAATTCGTCTTGCCGTTTTTGCACAGTGTGGATAACGAGCATCAGTATAATGCTCAAAAAGAGAGCAACAAGTGTGGTGTCGAAAGCCACCGACAGCGCATCGGTAACCCGCTTGATGCCTTCGGCGGTGGCGGCGTTGCTGGCATAGCCCAACGAGGCGGCAATGCCGATTACCGTGCCAATAAACCCGACCGACGGAATAGCCCAAGCCACATAGTTGATGAACGATTGCTCGCTTTCCATTTGCTGCCGGTAGATTTGTGTTTGCGCCTCAACCACAGCCAATGCCTCTGCCGACGATTTGCTCAGCCTGTATTTGGTTGCCGCCTTCTTTATCAGGTCGATAAGCAGAAACTTATGTGTCTGTTCCAAATGCTGCATATTGAGTTTCAGTTGGTTAACCTCATCAACATCGAGCACCCAATTTTCTTTTTCGGGCAACAGGTGCGCGCTGAAAGCATCGTTCTCGTAGCTGATTTTTTGGTTTAGGGCTATTGCTTCAGCAAGTCCGAAGACAAACAAAAACAAGGTTGTGGCCTGAATCAGACCTTCGGGCATGTGCCCGCCAAGCATTATCAGTATGCGGTTGTCGGGACTGGCATTTGCGGCCAGCACAAGCACTGTCATCAGCACCGCTGTTATGGCAATGCTTATCATCAATCTTATCAAACGGTTGTTTTTCATTGCTGCAATGTTATGTTAGTTTCGGTAACTATAAGTGTTCCAATGGTTTTGAACACGCCTTTCTGCGTGAGAGTTATGTTCCGGTAAGGTATTTTAATCTGATTGTATTGTCCCGGGTGCATCACCATATAGCCGCTGACATGAGCAGGCTGGCCGTTCCAGTTGCGCACCTTCTCATAAATGTTGACGCGCACCAGATAGCGTCCGGGTTTGATTTTTTTCTGATAGAAAAGTTCGTAGCGGTCGTCGCCGTTGGCGTGCGACTGCACATCTTCGAGCAGGTTGCCGAATCTTGTGTCCTTATTCCGGTAATAGCACTCCTCGCCGGTGTCTGAATTCCTGACATACAAATCGACATCGATATTTTCAGGCCACGAGCAGATGATGCCCAATTCGGCATTTGTCCCGAAAATTTTGCCAGCCGTTACGCCCGACGTTCCCTCGCAATTGTTAAGCCGCTGTTGGAGTTCGGACAGTTGCCGCTCGCGTTCGCGCAGTTGCTGTTGCAGTTGCCCGTTTTGTTGCCTCAACTGCCTGTTTTCCGATTCGGCCGCGGCAAGCCGCTGCTGCAAAACCTGAGTTTGATGCCGAAGCTCGGCAATGGTGTTTTGCAGCTGCTCAATCTGCTGCTGAATCTGCTCATAAAGAGTGCGGTCGATTGTGTTTTGGAGCCGTTGCATAATGTCGGTCAGTTGGCTCATCTGCACCTCCATCTGCTCAATCTGCTCCAGCACGTTCTGCTGTTCGGCAGTCATTTTAGGCACTATCACAAACAAGATGATAACCGCGGCCAATGCCCCCGACAAAAGGTCGAGAAAAGATGTTCCAAATATGTTAAGAGGCTTACGCATTTATATTCACAAGATTAGACTTAAAAACTCTCAATATCCTTCAACTCTCATTTTCACATCGCCAATGGTTATAATATCGCCTGCTGATATTTTTGTTCCCCACTCATCAACCTGTTGCGAGTTGAGATAAGTGCCGTTTTTCGACAATTTCCATTCGCCCTTTTTGTTTTGCGGCGCGCAATTTTTTTCGTTGCAGCCTTTGCACGCGAACGGGTTATAGCTATTGTACGCCAATGGGCAGTCTATGCGCCACTGACCGTCGCGCAGGATAAAGTCATTGCCAATCTGCTCGATAGTGCAGTGCTGGCGCGATATGTAACGCGTATCGGACTCTTCAAGGCTAATGGCGTTGCGGTATTGCGCCCCTGTGCGGCCGATGGTTACGGCACGGCAGTTGCGGCTCAAATAGTTGTTGAGTTTGAAGATGCTGCCATAGCCGTCGCCCTGCATAATGCGCAGCTGCCAGCCGTTGACGGGTTCCGGCACTACCGATGGCTGATGGTTATGCACTTGTTTCAAATCGATTTCAGGGATAAGCCGGAGGGCGTCGCCGGCTGTTTGCAGACGCTCTTTGTATTTGGGGCGCAGACAGCCCTCAATCAGTGGCAGCCATGCGGAGTGCCGGCTCATTAAAGTGCGGTTCCACTCGCCGCGCGAAGCCTTAACTATATAGCGGGCAATATCATCCTCGCACTCAATTGTGCCAAACGGGTATTGATGGGTGAGCATCTGGTAGGTCATCACGCCAAAGGCAAAAATGTCGGTTGTGGGCAGAACGGTTGAATAGCCGTCTTTCGGGTTATACTGTTCGGGCGACATATAGGCGTAGGTTCCCATAATCTCCTTCGGCACACCGCGGAAGTCGCGCATTGTCTGGCGGTGATTGCGGTCGCCGCTAATGCCGAAGTCGGTCAGCAGGGCACTGCCGTCGCTGCGCATCAGCACGTTGGCGGGTTTAAGGTCGCGGTGCACTTTGGCGTTGGCGTGAAGGTCGCGCAAGCCACAAAGCACATCTTGCGCCACTCTCTTGACATCGAAGCTGGGCGAGCGCATAGCGTGTTCAACATCGCCGCCGTCGCAGTATTCCATCACAATGTACGGATTTCCGTTCACTGTGCCGTGTCCTACTGAATGCACCAAATATCTGCTGTCTATCAGCCCCGTCTGGTACTCCATATCGAAGCGCGACAGCATACGCTCGCTCTCGTCGCTTGTCATTGCCCATAGTTTGAGCAATTTGAGGGCGTAGGGCTGGCGTGTGCGGCTGTCGGTTACACGGAACACTATGCCATAGCTGCCTTCACCCAACCGCCTGTTCACCACGTAGCGGCCGTCGATGGTAGAGCCATCGCCAAAATCACATCGGTTTGCTATCATAGTTTAATGTTTAGACAGAAGGTTGAGAAACTGGTAATCCTGATAACTGTATGATTATCAATCATATTGACTTTTGATTCTCAACATTCCTGAATTATAATTTTCCAAACTCAAACGCGCGGTTGCCCATTATAACAACATCGCCCGGTTCCAGTTTCATCTCATGTGTTACCTGAATATAGGTTGTTTTGCCTGCGCTGCAATTACTGATGTACCAACCATCTTCTTTTTGAACTATAACAGCTTGTTGCTTCGATGTTATGGTATTGTTGTTAGGGTCGGTGTTTTGGCGATTGAGCACCACACTGTTGCCCGAAAAAGTGATAGGCTGATACTGCACCTGCTCGTTTTGGAATGGCAGAGGTTTAAGAGTGAACGAGTCGGTAGCGGCTGCCGGTCCTACGCCTATGGCAAACCCGCCAACCACCGTGCCACCCATTGCGGGTTTCTGCTGATAGCCATTGGGCATCTGTACAGGTTGCGGTGCGGCAATCGGCTGCTGGTTCTGAACCGGCTGGTTGCCGCCCGCCATTGCCCCGCAATTCGGGCAGCTTGCTGCTCCGCTTGGCACCAAATAGCCGCATTCGCATTTGTAGTTTCCGGGTGCTTGCTGTGGCTCTTGTCCGCTCCACACCTCACGTTTGGTTTGTCTGACTGAGCGTTCAACCTCGCCGCCCATTGGCTGCACATTTTGCTCCACCATTGAGCCGGAAAGCGGGGCATTACATTTCACACATTTTTGCGCTCCGTCGGGATTTACCCAACCACAACTTTTACATCTCATAGTTTATTTTTATTTAGTGATTAATATAATTTATTGATTAACTGACTTTTATTACAATTCCCAATATTCAATGCGTATAACACATTCGCCACCGGTGCGTTTACCAATGTATCTGAACTCCATTCCAACCTTACACGGTTTCAATAATTTAAACAGTTCCGCATAATCATCGGCATCTTCCTGTGTTTCAGGATTTTTAAAATCATCAAGCATGTTTTTTTTATTTCTGCCTTAGTTTCAGGGTCGTTCCAATCAGCAATGCTATATTCTTCGCCATCCTCATCTATTTCATCACAGTATATAAGATATTCCACATAATCGCCATGCAATTGGATTTTAGTCATCAGCATTCCATCAGATATTAATTCTGGCAAATCTTCATTACTTTCTTTTATATCCATTTTCAACCGCTGCATATCAGTGCAACTTGTCATTGCTGCAGTCATTACAGCCATCAGCATCAGAGTAAAAAGCCTTAATTGTTTCATTGTTTTAGAATTTTTATTGTTGACAGTCATTTTTTTTATTTAATATTTCTTTTTTCAGGATTTCCGCCTTCGTCATACTTTGCCCTCCGGATTCTCACACAATCTTTCAATAATACTACGATTTTTGAGATTCTTTGACAAGAGAGCCGGGAAAAACTTAAGAAATTTATTAGAAATGTGGGTTTTTCCGCTACACATTTATCGTTTTCATAAAACAATCCCTGTTTTCTCTCGCCGATTCCTTCGGTCTTCCCAAATCCTTGCGGGAGCCAAGACCCACCATGATCTCATACAATACCGGTCCTTCCTGCGTCGCCGCGTCCTGCGCCTTTCCTGCCAGACTGCCCCGCAGTCTTTCCAAACCGACCGCATCCGTGATCCGCTCCGCATGCCTGTATCCCACGGCCCGTGCAACCTCTGCAAAATCAGTGCCCTGACAGCCCGTAGGCATGGAGCCTACCGATTCATGCGCCTGATTGTTGATCACAATATGCGTCAGATTCGCCGGCGCCTGGGAGGCCATAAACGCCATTGATCCCATATGCATCAACGCTGCGCCGTCCCCGTCGATACAGAACACCTGTCTCTTAGGTCTCGCAGCTGCCAGCCCGAACGCAATCATGGACGCATGCCCCATACCGCCCACGGTCATAAACAGGTTGTCATGGGAACCGAACTGTGCATCGCTCTGCTCGTAAAGCTCTCTGGATATCTTGCCCGTTGTGGACACGATCAATGCATCCCGGGGAATCATCTGCAGCAGGCTTCCCAGCACATGCTCCCTGTTCAGGGAATTTCCGTTCTCCCACTCAAATTTTTTATCCGCCGAAAACGTATTTTTCTTCACGATGATTGCAAACTGACTGCCGGACTGAAGCGCCTTGCCGCATTCCTCCCACAGAGAAGCCATCTCCTCTTCCGTGGTATCCTCGCCGATCACCTTATAGGGAATCTCCAGCGTCTCAAACATCTGGCAGGTCACTCTGCCCTGAAATACATGCTGGGGCTCATCCTTTGTCCCCGGCTCGCCACGCCATCCCACAATAAACAGCATCGGAATGCCGTACACATCCGCATGCGCCAACGATGCAACCGGATTCACCGCATTGCCGATCCCCGAATTCTGCATGTAGATACAGGCCGGCTTCCCGGTGCCCAGATACGTACCGATGGCCACACCCACGGCAGCGCCCTCATTCACCGTCACATAATGCCTAAGCTTCCCCTCGTAGGTCTGCAGTCCGTCACAGAACTGCTTCAGTGTGGAGTCAGGCACCCCTGTCACCACCTCAATCCCCATCTTTTCAATCTGTTGCAAAACTTCCTGCGCTCTGATCAATTCTTTTCAACTCCTCTACCGTATCAATCTCCACCAACTGTCCTGCCTGTACCGGCTCCACGGTAAGCTTCAGGACATCCAGATTCCGGTTCACCACATCATCCCAGAACAACTGGGCATTCTCCTCCTGGGCATAAGCCTCCGTGATCTTATCCCGCAGAATCAGCGCCTCCGCCTTCCTAAAATACGCCACGCCCACCATATTATAGACATCCGTGCCGCCTTTGCCGACCCGCACGATC
>CALBPW010000490.1 GCA_937899145.1 uncultured Bacteroidota bacterium | reverse complement strand
ACCCGCTATGAGTTGCAAAACCCTGAGCGACTGTCGGTTCTGTGGAGCGACCGCCACACTGGTATTGGCTCCGACGGACTTGTACTAATCGGCAGGTCAGATGTTGCCGATTTCAGTATGCGCATCTTCAATGCTGACGGTTCGGAGGCGCTAATGTGCGGAAACGCATCGCGCTGCATCGGCAAATATCTGTACGAGAACCATTTAACCAACAAAACTAAAATCACACTTGAAACTTTATCAGGTATCAAAACAATTCAGATAAATTTAGATTCCGATGGAAATATCGAAACCGTATCAGTAGATATGGGCAAGAGTAAACTGCTGAATATTATTGGTTTAGGTGGTTCAGAACGGACTTTAAAAGGCGAAAAAATTGAATCGTGCGGACGAAAATTTACGGCAACCGCTATCGACATGGGAAATCCCCACCTTGTGCTTTTTGTACCTGATGCTGAGCAAGTTGACGTAACTTCGATTGGTTCGGAACTTGAATTTAACCCAATGTTTCCAAATCGCGCCAACATTGAATTTGCGCAAATCATTGACCGCAACCACATACGCATGCGTGTATGGGAGCGCGGAAGCGGAATAACGCAAGCCTGCGGCACGGGTGCTTGTGCCACAGCCGTGTCAGCCGCTATGGCCGGCCTTACCAACGCCGATTGCTGCTACATACAAATGGACGGCGGAACGTTGCAAATAAGTTATAACACTGAAAACCATCAGGTTATAATGACAGGCACTGCAACAAAAGTGTTTGATGGGGAAATAGAAATTTAATTGTAAAAAATTCAATCAACAATTTATGGGTATTCATCACGAGTGCGGTGTGTTGGGAATTTACGGGGTGCAGGATGCCGCGCGGCTGGCCTACTATGCGCTCCACAGCCTTCAGCACCGCGGGCAGCAGAGTTGCGGGATTGTTACTTTCGACAATGGCGAAATGCACATTATGAAAGGTCAAGGACTTGTGAATGAAGTTTTTAACCAACAGAATCTCTCTGCCTTGACGGGCAACATCGCCATCGGACACGTACGCTACCCTACAACCAACGTGGGCGGAATTGAAAATGTGCAGCCTTTCTCGTTCCGCCATCATACAGGCGATTTTGCGCTTGCTCACAATGGCAATATTGTCAATTTCAACGAGATACGCCGCTATCAGGAGCAGCGCGGAAGTTTGTTTCAGACCACATCGGACAGCGAACTTTTCGCACATCTCATCAAGAAAAACTACACTGACGACCACCGCATCCACAACATTCTCGACGCGCTCAACATTCTGGAGGGTGCTTTCTCGCTTGTGGTTATGACCGCCAACAGACTCTACGCCTGCCGCGACAAGTACGGCTTTCATCCGCTGTCGGTAGGGCGATTGGGCGACGGCTTCATTGTGGCGAGCGAGACGTGCGCTTTCGACACCATTGGAGCGGAGTTTCAGCGCGACGTTGAGCCTGGCGAGGTGCTCGCCATCGATCATCACGGCTTGCGCTCGAACCGCTATACCGCTGAATGCCACCACAATATGTGCGCAATGGAGTACATCTATTTTGCCCGACCCGACAGCGATATCGAAGGCTGCAACGTCCACGCGTACCGCAAAAATTCGGGAAAACAGCTCTTCAAGGAGCATCCAGTTGAGGCGGACATTGTGGTGGGAGTGCCCGATTCAAGTTTGAGTGCCGCCATCGGTTATGCCGAGGCGAGCGGAATCCCTTACGAAATGGGGCTGTTGAAGAGCAAATACGTTGCGCGGACATTCATTCAGCCCACGCAGGAGTTGCGCGACCGCGGCGTGAAAATGAAACTCTCGCCCGTGCGCAGCGTGGTCAGCGGCAAACGCATTGTTCTAATCGACGACTCGATAGTGCGCGGCACCACTTCGAGGCAGATTGTCAGAATGTTACGCGAAGCTGGCGCCCGCGAGGTTCATCTGTGCATTGCAAGCCCGAAGTACGCTTTTCCATGCTATTACGGCATCGACACTGGCACGTCGGAACAGTTGATTGGCGCAAACAACAGCGTGGAGCAGATTCGCGATTTTGTGGGTGCCGACTCACTCTATTTCCTGTCGGAAAAGGCTATGTATCAGGCTGGTAACCGCACCGATTTGTGCGCCGCCTGCTTCACTGGACGGTATCCGACAAAGTTGTACGATTAGGAGTTAGGAAATAATTAATAATGAGCAATTAATATGACGGCAGAATGGTAGGAAAATCGCTAACCGATTCAATCTGATTTTAACCGATAACTTATTCTGATTGAATCTGATACAATCGGTTAGAGACATTTAAAAATATGCGTTAATCTGGGTATTCTGTGTTCCCGACAGTTATCGGGACTGCGTTCAAAAATCATAAATCGAAAATCAATAATCAAAAATAGATATGTCAAAATTTGTGTTTGTAACAGGCGGAGTGGTGTCAGGATTGGGAAAGGGCATCACGGCATCGAGCGTGGCGCTGCTGCTTAAAGCGCACGGCCACAAGGTTTTTATGCAGAAGTTCGACCCATACATCAACGTTGACCCTGGCACAATGAGCCCCTATCAGCACGGCGAGGTTTTCGTCACAGCCGACGGCACCGAAACCGACTTGGATTTGGGTCATTATGAGCGATTTATCGACGAAGAAATGAACTACACGTCGAACATCACAATGGGCAAGGTGCTGAAATCGGTCATCGACAAGGAGCGGCGCGGCGATTTTCTTGGCGGCACGGTGCAGATTGTGCCGCACGTCACCGACGAGATTAAGAACAAGATTTACGAGGCGGCTTCGTCGTCGGGTGCCGACGTGGTTATTACTGAGATTGGCGGCACCATCGGCGACATTGAGAGTGAGGCGTTTCTGGAGGCGCTGCGCCAAGTGAAACTCGAAAACCACCCCGACGACACGCTCTTCATCCACACCACGCTGGTGCCCGCGCTGTTCGGGTCTAACGAGTTGAAAACCAAACCGACACAGCACTCAGTGATTGAGTTGCGGGGCAAGGGCATCCAACCCGACATTATCGTCTGCCGCACGCCCGTGATACTCGATGCCGACGTGCGCCGAAAAATCGGTCTGTTCTGCTCTGTGCCTGCCGATTGCGTCATTTCAAGCTCCGATGTCGGCAACATCTACCAAATACCGCTGCTCTACCATAGGCAGAAAATAGATTCGCTGATAATCAAACGGTTGCGACTGCCGCGCGGCAAATTCGATATAAAATTCTGGACCGATATGGTGAGCCGCGTCAATCATCTGAAACACGATACGCACGTTGCCCTTGTCGGGAAATACACCGATTTGCAGGACGCGTATATCAGTGTGGCTGAAGCACTTAAGCACGCAGGCTACAAGTTTGGCGTGCGGGTTCACGTTGACTATGTCGACAGCGAGACGCTTGAGCCAATGACCGACACCGAAGTGGCCCGCACGCTTGAGCCGTTTGCGGGGATTGTGGTTCCTGGCGGATTCGGAAGCCGCGGAATCGAGGGAATGGTGAAGGCCTGCCGTTTCGCCCGCGAGCGCAATGTGCCTTACTTGGGACTTTGTTTGGGAATGCAGATTGCCACCATCGAGTTTGCGCGAAATGTCTGCAACCTGAAAAACGCCACCTCAACCGAATTTGACAATAAAACGACGCACCCCGTAATCTGCCTAATGGAGGAACAAAAAGATGTTGTAAATATGGGTGGCACACTTCGGCTTGGCAACTACGATTGCAACCTTCTTTCAGGTTCAAAAGCCGCCGCCGTTTATGGCAACGATCACATTGTCGAGCGTCACCGGCACCGCTACGAATTTAACAATAATTACAGAAAAACAATAGAAAATGCGGGATTGATTTTTTCAGGAATAAACAGAAAACTAAACCTTGTTGAGATTGTCGAAAATCCAAATTGCCGATATTTTGTCGCTTGTCAGTTTCATCCAGAGTTTAAAAGCCGTCCAACCCGCCCCCACCCTTTGTTTGTGGGGTTTGTTGAAGCCGCAAAGGAAAAATAGTTTTGACTGTTTATCAGCAATTTAAGTTGTCGCCCTCTCCTACACTGTCAACTCACAAATTTGACAACCTGTAACCTTTTGTAAATCGTTGGGCGACAGCTTGATTTGCATTCCACGGATACCAGCGCTGATGTAAATTTCGTCGTACAAAATACATTGCTCATCAAGGTAGGTTGGGTAATTTTTCTTCATTCCGATAGGCGAACAACCGCCACGAATATAGCCCGTAAGTGGTTGTAATTCTTTTACATGAATCATTTCAGCACTTTTATTTCTTTTTAATTTTCCTCCTCTACTAAACAATTTATTTCTATAAGCATTTTCAACATCAACTCGATTATGTACCGGAACAATTTCTTCTTTTTCCTCATTATTATCCAAAACTTCATTATTTTCTTCCATATTAAATTTCACTTTCTTTTTAGTCCTTTGACTTTTTTGACTGCTATTTAATCTATTCATTTTATTATCATTATATACATCATTATAAACATTTTCTGTTTGATTATAGGCCATATTTTCATCAGTGTTTTCTTCAATGGTTTTATTGTAATTTGTCATCAAATTATTATATTGTTGTTTTTCATTAGGTTGTTTCTTTTTATAAGTGGTAATATTTCCTTTGGTAAATAAAAAAGGGGTAAATGTCGGTGTGTATATTTTTGTAAGGATTTGTTTTTTTTCTTTTCTTTTTTCGAGGTCTCTCGTATAAATACGTTCTAAAAAATCAGGTAATTTTTTTTGTGGTAATTTTTTGCGATAATGAATATTTTTTTTATTGTTGATACTATCTATTTCTTTCTTGATTTTATCTTGTTTTAATTTCTCAATTTTTTCTTTTTTTCTTTGTTCGCATTGTTTAAAAAATTCTAACTCTTTTTTAAATTTTTCTTCATCGAATTTTCTTTTTTTTGTTGTTTTTATTACAGCCGTATTTGCTTTATTTATTTTTACTATTGGTTTTGGCTTTTGAAATGTTCTATTTTTTTTTATTATTTTATCTATATTTCTTTTTTCGGAACTTTTTGGCTTTAAATTATTTTTTAAAATTTGCTGAGATTTTGGTAATACTTTTATAGAATTTGATTTGTTGGAATTATTTGAATATAAAGATCCTTGTTGTTTATAACTTGCTTTACTTTTTGAATTAGATTTATTAGATTTATTTGATTTGCTTTTACTTCGGCTTTTACTTTTATTACTGATAGATTTATTTTCTAATTTAGTTTCCTTAAGGGAATCTTCTTCTATTTTTTCTATATTTTTTGATTCAATATTTTCTTCTTTTGTTTCTTCTATAGGTTTTTCTTCCTTTATTTCTTTCTTTATTTCTATTATTTTCTCTTCTTCTATTTCTTGATTTTTTTCTTCTTTTATTTCTATTTTATTGTCTTCTTCTATTTCCTTGTTTTCATTATTTTTTTCTATATCATCATCTTTATTATTTTCTATATTAATAACTTCTTCATTTATTTCTTTATTATCATCAATATTATCTTCTTTGTTGTTCTCTATATTAATTACTTCTTCCTTTATTTCATCATTTTTTTCAATATCATCTTCTTTATTATTTTCTATATTAACAATTTCTTCCTTTATTTCATTATTATCATTATTATTTTCTTCTTTACTATTTTCTACATTAATTTCTTCCTCCTTTATTTCATTATTATTATCATCATTATTTTCTTCTTTTTTTTCTTCTATTAAATCATTTAAAGTTGTCAATGTGGTAACTTGTTCATTTTCCTTATTATCCTCAGGTTTTTCTTCAGATTCATTTCCATCTTTTCCCCTTTTCTTGAGTCTATCTAAAAAACTTTTATTTCTTATTTGAGTATCATTATCATCTTTTCCTTCATTTATATCATTACTATGTCGATCTGCAATTAATTCACTTATTTTCTCGTTCACTTGCTTACTTTCGGCCAAACTCATTCGTAAATTATTAGGTATGGGTTTTATATCTGATTCTGGATTCATTATATCTGATAATGAAGGCAATGCTTGAGGCTCTTCGTTTGATGTCATTTTATTTTTAATTTTTTTTATTTATATTATT
>CALBPW010000489.1 GCA_937899145.1 uncultured Bacteroidota bacterium | reverse complement strand
AAAGCAATAAAAATCAATTATTAATTCGAAAAAGTGATTAATATAAAAAAATCATGAGCAAAATCTGTTAAGCTCAATTTACGCAAAATTTCTATATAAAATTGAAATGGCACCTCCCAAAAGCAAGCTTTGGGATCCTCCATTTCAATTTTAAAAGAAATTCAATGATTAACGACTACATTCGACAACTGATTCAGAGCAATTCAAGAGTCATTGTACCCGACCTTGGTGCTTTTATGATTCAAGACACTCCCGAAGGGAAAGTCATCTCATTCAACGATTTTCTGAAATTTAACGATGGTATGCTTGTCAACAAAATTGTTGTAAATGAGCGTATTGACACCACAAAAAGCAAAGAACAAATTAAAGCGTATGTAAAAGACGTTGAAAGCGCGCTTAAAAAAGGCGAAAAATTTGCTATAGATGGTGTTGGTTTTTTGGTAAAAAGCGATCGTGGCGATATTGTTTTTGAACAAGACGCAAATGCTGGTGTATCGCCAAAAACAGAAACAAAATCAGCAAAAACAAAAAAAACTAAAACAGAAACAACCATTAAGCCTTCAGCCGAAACAACAAGTGATGAAATAATTGAAGAGCCATCGGTTAAAATTGAAACTACGGATCAAATTCCTGAAAATAAAACCGATAATATTGTTGAAGTAGAATCGGCAGCAATAGATCAAATTAATAAGAGTGAGCCGGAAGTAAAACCAAAAACCGAAAATATTAATAATCAAATAAATAACTCTTATAGTAAGACTAATAAACAAAATAACGAAATGGAAATTAAGACTAAAAACAAGACACTTAACATTGTGTTGATTGTAGTGTCGGCACTTATTATTATAGGTGCAATTGTATGGGCTGTAATCAATTTTAATTTGATAGGCCGATTCCGCCCAGCTCAACAGCCCGTTGAAGAACCAGTTATTGTTGACACATTGCCAGCAGTTGATTCAACAGCAGTTGATTCAGCAATGATTGAACCGGAGCCAGAACCAATAGTTGAGGAGCAGCCGGCCGTTGACAACTCAAGTTACTACTACATTGTTGCCGGAAGTTTCCAAAACCATTCATACGCCGAAAGTTTTGAGCAACAAATGAAAGATGCAGGTTTTGATGCGCACACAGTTCAAAATGGCAGCTTCTATTGTGTTGGTTTGAAACGCTTTGCCACAGAGCGTGAAGCCTACAACGAACTGCGCGTAATGATGGTTGAGAATCCAAATCTTTGGATTTTATATAAATAGAAACCTTATTTGGATTTTGCATCACACTCGGTTCTGAACTTTCAGAATCGAGTTTTTTTGTATCCATCAGTTGAAATTTTGCAAATGACAAAAAAACATCAAGCACTTGGAAGCGAAACCAATCAAGCTCCTTTTGTCGTTCTTTGGTATGCAAAAAAAAGTATAGGCAAATGATTTTTACAGATGATAAACCGCTGAAAACAAAACAGACATCTTAAAACTGCCAACAGCCTTACTCCTGACCTAAATATCACCACTTACCTTTTCTTCTCAATTTCCTTTGCATCGCCAAGCGATATTTTTTCATCGCCATTGAATGGGACAATAAAAGCGTCAGGAAATTCTTTTTTTACAGAATCGCGGAATTTTTTAGCTTCGTTTAGAGTAGCAAATTTGCCAATCAAGTATTTGTATTTGTTGCCGTCTTTAAATTCGTAAATATCGGGATGGCCTTTAAATTTATCGGTTGGCGAGGTCAATTGCGCCGACATTGTGGCAACCTGTAAGCGGTAACATAAATTATCAGCTGGTTGAGGAGTTGCATTTTCCGACACGCGTTTTACTTCGTTCTCTTCTTCGCTAAGGGATGTGAAATATTCTTTTATAGCACGATATATGGCCGAAGCAAGATAATCCTGTCCATCTTTCGACATTAAATATTGCTCCTCTTTTGGATTAGAAATAAAGCCCGTTTCGATAAGCACACTTGGCATTTTGGTGTGCCATAAAACCAAGAATCCGGCTTGTTTAACACCGCGGTCGGTGCGTTTGGCGCGTTCACGAAATTCTGTTTGAATCATCGAGGCAAGTTTTAGGCTTTTATCGAGATAAACATTTTGCATAAGCGAGAAAATGATGTACGATTCAGCTGACGACGGGTCAAAACCTTCGTATTTAGTGTTGTAATCTTGCTCCAACACAATAACCGAGTTCTCTTTTTGAGCCACATCAAGGTTGCTTTGCGATTTGTGCAACCCCATTGCAAATGTCTCAGTGCCAAATGGTGTCGGATTTTTATTGGAATTAGCGTGTATCGACACAAACAAGTCGGCATTATTTTTATTGGCGATAGCGGCGCGCTGGTCGAGAGGAACAAAAAAGTCGGCATTTCGAGTGTAAATAACATTGGTATTGGGCATATTTTTTTTGATGTACTCGCCCACTTTAAGCGTGATGGCAAGCACCACATCTTTTTCCTTGCCTTTACTGCCAATAGCACCAGTGTCGTGTCCGCCATGGCCTGCATCTAATACAATTGTGTGAGTGTTAGCTTGTTGCGCTTCGGCATTAATACAAATAGAACTGAAAACATATATTAGAGCTAATGTTATTACAATTTTTTGCTTCATTCTTTATTGACACTTTAATTTTGATTAGTTTTGGCAACAATTTTTTGATAAAAATTGCGTAACAAAAATAGCATATTTTTCTATTTTGATTTGAAAACAAATACACTTCTTGTAACATTATTGATTAGTTTAATCAGTTGTTTAGCTGCTTATGCGCAAACTGCTGATAACGATACAATTATCAATATTTCAAATGTTAACGATACTGCAATTACAGCCATTGCCGACACCGCACTGAGTGTTGCCGGCAGTACGGCTATTGCCGATTCGGCTTCGGCTAAAAAACCGAGGGCGAAAGCGCAAATGTTGGCCTCTGATGTTAAGACAAGCGCCAAAGATTCGACCATCTTCTCGATTGATGGCAAAAAAGTTTTTTTGTTCGGCGATGCAAAAATTGAATACGAGGACATTGAGTTAACAGCGGCTTACATTGAAGCCGACATGGACAAAGGAATTATTTACGCTGAAGGAGTGCCCGACTCAACAGGAAATATGCAAGGAAGCCCTGTTTTCAAGCAAGGCGACGAAGAGATGAAAGCCATCAATCTGACATACAATATAAACACAAAACGTGGCTATATCGAACGTTTATACACCGAGCAACAAGACGGTTATCTGCATAGCGATTTGACTAAAAAAGAGGCTGACAATACCATAAACATGCTTCATGGCAAGTACACCACTTGCGAGCTTGAAGACCCTCATTTCTATCTTGAGCTGACCAAAGGGAAATACATACCAGATAAGGCGATAATTGCAGGACCATCGTACATGGTGCTGGCAGATATTCCGTTGCCGCTTATCATTCCGTTCGGGTATTTTCC
>CALBPW010000488.1 GCA_937899145.1 uncultured Bacteroidota bacterium | reverse complement strand
AAAAGGCGTGAAGCCGTTCGTTGGATTGCTTATTTCGATGGAGAATAAGAGCGTAAAGCTCAGATTGTTAATATGTCAGATTAAAATTTGTTTCTTATTTATAATACACGGTTTTGAAAATTCAACTTTAAATCATTCGGCAATTCGTTTGTCGGCAACGAATATAGCAAAACAATTTCATGGCAAGGGAACAATTTTTAATTTGTCCTATTCCGCCCTGTTTGTGCCCAACAATAAGAAAGCCGCAACTCCTTTCCATTAAGGGTTACGGCTTCCGGTATTTCGGGAACAATGGATTTTCTATTTTGTTGTGTTTCTAAATTTTAATACCCGTTGATATTCAAAGGGTTGTTTTGTAGAAATCTAACGTCCCCCTAAAACATGCCTTACGCCTACAGTTCGTCCTCATACAGGTCAATGCTGTACTTCTCGCAAACATGTTTCACCGCGCATGGTGGCAGCATCTTGGCATTGCGGCTCACGCCCATCTGCTTCAATGGCTTCTCGCAACGTCTTAACCATTTGCGTAGCGTTGTTGCCGAAACGCCTATCATCTCTGCCAACTTAGCCTTGCTAATCGCCTTAATAATGCGTACGCTCATAATTTCACCTCCTTTCTGTTCTAAATTGTCCGACATAATTTTTATAGGATTTAAACATGGTTTAAATGGCGCTTAAAATCTGACATTCGGGTTGAAATGCTTAATAATTGGCCCATATTCAACAATTTCAGCCTGTGTCATAGGTCGCGCCCTACTGCTACGCCTGAAATAATCATGATACTTGCCATCTTTCCCTTTTCTCTGCGAAACTGTATATTCTTGAACATGTACAGTTCCTTCCGGAAAGAATGTTCCATCGCTATTTCTGTGTGAATGGTCCCAGTCAAAATCTTTCAACATTTTGCCATTTGAGTAAACTTTGCATTGTGATGCCAAACCATCTGCACCTTTCGCAAAATACACTTCTGATGTACAGCTATATGCAGGCAATGTATTGTGACGTTCATTATGAATCGTCTTTTTCTCAATTATTTTGCCTGTTACATTGATTGTAACTCGCGGCGACATTGTAGTGTACAGGTATGAGTAGAAATCATTTCTGCCCTTTTCGTATGCTCGTTGATCTCCCATTACAGATAAGCATTATTATGGTTATACACTATGTCTTTGTAGTCTCGCTTGCGCAACCATTGCAGCATTGTAATATTTCTGTCTGTCAAACTTTTCAGATTGGCTGACAATGTTTCGCTTAAATTCATAAAATGCTCATATTTCAAGCCATTTTTCCTGCTGCCAACTATAAACTCATCATAACCATCACGGGTAAAATAGATTTTGTCTTCATTTTCCGAGTCCCAAAGCAATTCTTCGCCGCAAGGAGCGCACTCTGTCAGCATTTTAACGTGCATTGTCTCAAAGAATACACGCTCTCTCTCTGACGTATAACTGTTTTCCATTGCCTCAAATAGTTTCTCGTCTTCTGGCCATAATTGGTTCTCAATTTTTAAATTAGTAAAATCAATCATTTCTGTAGTTTTTTGTAATGTTATCAATAATAAATTTGACAGGCGCGTGAAGTTTTGGAAGTTCAAGTTTGTCGTTGCCATAAATTATGATTTCGATAGGCCTGACCCGCTTCTCCAACTCCAAAAGCCCCATCTGCCATAACTCCACGGCTGCCATCGACCAACTTACACCCACTCCACAAACTGCTATCACACTGTTTTGTGGCAATCCGTATTTAAAAGAATCCGCATTGCTCCAACTAACCGTTGGAATCACTTTATATCCGCATTTCTGCCAATATGCGCCAACAAACCTTGTCATAAACACGGCTTGTATTCCGTAAAACGACATTCGGTCAACGTACATAGAAAAGTCTGGTGTGAGCAGTACATCGAACTTTCTCAAGTTATAGGTGGTCTGTTCCAATTTGTTCCACACCGCAGAGCGAAATCCGTTATCGTTCATAAAAAAATGAACCGCTTGTCCATCACCATTCATTTTCCTCCATTGCGAATATGGCTGATAATCAAGTTCGGTTGTGCCCGTGTATGGTTTTAATAAAGGTATTTCCAAACCATGATATTCAACCGTTTCCATTCCGTCCGACAAATGCATATTGTCATATTTGTACATCGGATTGCCTTTGTGTGGCTCTTTAATAAATGTTGGCTTTCCTTTTGCTGTGTGCGCCAACACATACATCTCTTTTTCCGAAAACAATGTCTCCATAGAAATAAGTTTGTTTTACAACGTCTCCTTAAATCGTTGGTTTTGAATTAATAAAATAATTTTTCCGATTTCTTCTGCAGGTTTTAGCACGTTGCGAATTTTATTATCTTCGCAAACCTTTTCAGTTGCGGCAACCCTTTTTTAGGACGAAAGTTCCGAAAATCGGTAACCAAAACTTTGGTCTCCTGTCTGTCCGCCAAGATTCGCAGGAGATTTTTTTCGCCCTTTTCTCTCTTAACTTTTCATAGGCGTTTGATTATTAATTAAACATCATTTTATCTCTGTATCAAACACTCGGCGCAACCTGTAAAGGCCAGTCTCGTGCATGTATCTTCCGAATAGTATTTGTGGATTCACACCTAATCGGTCTGCCTCTTTTTTTATTGCAATGTGCACCGTGTATTGATTCCATGTTTTTAGCCGTTCTTTCATAGCGTTCCATTCGCGCTGTGCAATAAAAACATTGTTGGCAAAATCATTAGCTTCCCTTTCTTTGTCGTCTGTCTCTGCGCCATCCACATTAATCATTTCCTCGCCGTCTTTTTCCAAATGCATCTTAACGTGCCCCAACTCATGCATTATTGTAAATGCGAAATTGTCAATGGTTTTAAGCCTCAACGTATAAACTATTGTCGGGTTCGAGCCTCTCCAAAACGACATTCCGTCAACAGGAACCTGTTCCACCTTATCTTTGCGAATCAGTTTTATGCCATATTCTGCAAGTGCATTGTCTGTTCGTTCTATGGTATTTTTGTTTTCTCTGAATATTGCATTCAACTTTTTTGCCAATTCATCTATACCGCCTTTGTTGAACTCAGCTGTGGCATTTGTCGCCTCTGATATGTTCATGCAACTGTATTTCCAAGTGAATAGTGCTTTTTGGTCGACTTTCAGTTTGGACGATTTTTTGTAAAACGAAGAATTCTGCTCTTTAATGGTTAGCGATAAAAAATCCGATAAATTGTCTACACCGAAAATGTTATAAACGCAACTTATTTTTTCGGATATTCTCATACTAACAAAATCTTCATTATCAATAGCATTAACCGATATTTTATCTTTAATGGCTGACCATTCACTTATCATATCAACCCTTTCTGCAATATCTCTCTTTTTTCGTGCTTTTTCTAATTCAATATGTGTTTGTATGCGCATTAAAAAATCCGCACTTACCCCCAACGCTGTCTCAAACAATATGGCTGTTTCTGTAGTCATATTCCGCTTACCGTTTATTAGCGCATTTATCACCGTTGCCGGAATGCCTGTAAGTTCAGTCATCTCTTTTTGTTTTATGCCTCGCTCCTTTAGTATTTGAGTGACAACGTTGCCTATTGTCAAACACTCCGGTTGTCCGTACTTTTTGATTTCATCACTGATATTGCTCATAATTATATTATTTTAATTATCTGCAAATATAGATATAAAATAGCTAATATTGCTAAAAAAGTTATCAACATTTGTGAATTTTTTAAAACTTGTACTGCTAATATTGATTTCCATATACACTTTCTTTCTTTTTCTTCATATTCTTTCCAATCAAAAACCTCCAACTTTTCCTTATTCAATCTGCGTCACCGGGTAATCCCCTCCATATCCCCTCGTAATCCCCTCGCGGGCTTATCGCAAACTTTCCCGCCGAATCCAACCGAAAACCAAAGGAAACTATAACAAAACCGCACAAAACAACTTTATCGCAAAGAAAACAACCGCATTCCAAGCAATCCGACACCCGCCATCTGCGCCACCATACCTTTGTCTCGTCATCAGCAACGTCGCTGGTGATTTAAAAATTTTTTAATATGTCAAAAGTTACTTTCGAAACCCCTGTAAAATTCGTTCAGGGGAAGTTAAGTAAGAGCGACAGCTCCTACTTTTCAGTACGTAACGGTAAGGGCTGCCTTACCAAGTGTTATAGCCAGTACGACGGCGGCAACTCTGCCCGGCAGCAAGCGGCACGCCAACGTTTTGCCAATGTGCAGCGGCAGGTTTCCGAAGAACTTGCTAATGCCGAAAAACGTGCCCAATGGCAGGCTTTATTTGCTGAGCAAAATCGGCACGCCACCTTGCGCGGGTTTGTCTTTGCTATGCTCTACAGCGATACTTTGTGACAGCATCGTACTGCTACTATGCAAAAAAAGGTGTGCACGCGCACCTTTTTTTGTTTTAACAAAGTAAAAATCCGCAATATCCATCTTTAAATCTCTTACATCTCATAGTTCAAATAATGCGCGCCAGTTCAATTACTATGTCCCACACTTTACTCTTTTTTATATTTTTGTGCCAAATTTTTTGAGGTGAACAGCAATCCGATATTAGACACTGATATTCTGAAACTGATTCCACAGCGGCCGCCAATGGTTATGGTTGATGCTTTTTATGGTATCGAAGATGGCGTTTCGTACTCTGGTTTGACAATTGCCGGCGACAACATTTTTTGCTCCGGTGGCACACTGCGCGAGCCGGGAATTATTGAGCACATTGCGCAATCGGCAGCAGCACGCGTTGGCTATATTTTCACACAAAAAAATGAACCCGTGCCGCTTGGCTTTATTGGCTCGGGTGATAAAATAA
>CALBPW010000487.1 GCA_937899145.1 uncultured Bacteroidota bacterium | reverse complement strand
ATCAAAAGTAGGTTCATGATTAGTGGTTTAGAGTAAAAAAAATCAATTTTTTGCGATACAAACTAAATATATATTTGGGGTTTACCCACCAAGGCAGAATTGCGGTTTCAGTCCGAATGCCTAAAATAGAAGGAGTGTCTTTTGTGCTCCCTCTTTATAAACCCTTCTATTTTTCGTTTGTGAATTTCTGTAGATATTTCATTTTGAGTTAGTTCAACTGTCTTTCAATTTTTGTTAATTTGAAATTATTATTTAACAATCTCCAATTTTATTTTCACTGCTTCAATCGGCCAGTCGCCATTATCGGTTTTTACGGCTGCTATTTTATCAATAACTTCCACACCTTCAACAACTTGACCAAAAACCGTATGTTGTCCGTCAAGGTAAGCGCAGCCACCTTCTGTTTTATAAATCTCACAATTTTCCGGACTGATTCTCATATTATAGTTAAATTCTGTTCCGCGTAGTTCGCCTTCGGTGTAGCGTGTGCCTTGCACAATAAAAAATTCGTATGGCGATGAGCGTTTTTCGGGATTATTTTCGTACTCGCGCACCATCGATAGTGCGCCGCGTCTATGTATGTGATTATCACGAAATTCCGAAGGTATTGTGTATTTTCCTATTTTTTCTTTTGCCGCGTAGCGCTCGTATCCGTCGGAGTCGCCACCTTGAATCATAAAGCCGTCAATTACGCGGTAAAATTCCGTTCCATCGTAAAAGTTTTCTTTTATAAGATGCACAAAATTAGCACGATGCAGTGGAGTGTCTTCAAAAAGTTGAATAAGCATTGTGCCTTTTGCGGTTGTCAGGCGGACAAGCGTTTCGTGGTTTTCTCGACCATATTTTGTGAGTTCGGCAACAACATTATCATCGGTAAGTTTTATTTTTTTTGGGTGTTTGGTTTTTGAGGATGACGATTTTTTAGTTGATGACGCTGGTTTGTTTATTGTTTGATTATCAGCGCGTTGCTGTGTTTGTACTGTTGTAATTTCTTGTGATTTTTTGTTACCACAAGCTGTGATAAAAAACAATAAAGTGCAGCTAATCAATATTTTGGCGATATTTATCTTCATCTTCATCATTTAGCAAATTTAGGTAACTATTATATCGGCTTTGGCTTATTGTACCTTGCTCAACTGCTTGTTTTACAGCGCATTTTGGTTCGTGTGTGTGTGTGCAGTTGTAAAATTGGCAGTTTGCTGATTCGGCAAATATTTCAGGGAAATAGTGCGATATTTCGTCTTTGCTCATATCAATGGTGCCAAATCCTTTAATTCCCGGTGAATCAATAATATAACCGCCATTGAGTAGAGGGTGCATTTCGGGGTAAGTGGTAGTGTGCATTCCGCTATCGTGCGAGACTGAAATTTCGGTTGTGCGCAGGTTCAGTGCTGGATTGAGGGCGTTTGCAATTGTCGATTTCCCTACGCCCGAATGTCCTGCAAGTAGCGTCAGTTTTCCTTGTGTTACGGCATTAATTTCGTTTACTCCAATTCCTTTTGTAACAACCGCCCGAATGCATGTGTAACCAATTGATTGATAAATCTTTATTAGATTTTCCATCTCGTTTTTAAGCGCATCGCCGTACAAATCGGTTTTGTTAAAAATCAGAATTGAGGGGATTTGATAAGCCTCGGCGGTGGCTAAAAAACGGTCGATGAATTGTGTGTAAGTGCGTGGACTTGTGAGAGTTACAACTAAAATTGTTTGGTCGATGTTGGCTGCTAAAATGTGTGCTTCTTTCGATAGGTTTATCGATTTGCGGATTATGTAGTTCCGGCGCTCATGAATGTTTTGTATCAAGCCTTGCTCAGTGTTGCTTTCGGCTTGATAATCAACATAATCGCCTACCGCAATAGGATTTGTTGTGCGCACACCTTTGGTGCGTAGTTTTCCGCGGATTCGGCATTTTATTATTGTGCCATCGGTTTGTCTGACTAAATACCAGCTGCCTGTCGATTTTATTACGATTCCTGTTTCCACAATTTTTGATTTTTGCAAAGATAGTAATTAGGTATTATCAGAATCGGAGTTGCATTTTTGCCAAAATACCGAATGGCAGCACGTCGTCGTGGTTGAGGTAGGTGAGTCGCCAAATGGCATCAACGCGGAAGAATTTGAGAATGTTTTCGACACCAACGCCCGCTTCGGCGTAAGGCTTGTTCAGTATGTTGAGCGATGTTGGGAAAAATAAATCATCGCTGGTGCGTTGAGTGAAGTCGCCAAAAAGGATTTTTCCTGTTGCCACTTCGCGCCATTTTAGTCGGCGGAAAAGTGGTATGTGGTTCAAAAACAATCCTTTAAAGTGGTGCTCGAACATAAATGTCGCGTACTCGTTGCTTACAAATTCGTAGTAGTTCATTAGGTTGAAGGCGTACTCGTCGTAGGCGTATGTTTGGTTGCCCTCGTGCAATTGTTGAAATGGGAATGGCGCTTTGCCAAAGGTTTTGCCAGCGTCAATTATGTAGCGGAAATCGCCAAGCGGATTGACGGGAATGGTGTGGTCGATGCTGGCGTGCAGTTTGTAATATTCGTATTGGCTGCCCATTATGTTTGGCATTCCGACGGTTAGTCCGAGTGTCAGAATCGGGTATTTGGTTCCGAGGCTTACCCGTTCAAATTTGCCCATTATAAATTTTTCGTTGTAGGCAAGCCGGAAGTTGAGCGAAAGCTCGGTAGTGCGGAGTTTGTGGACATCAACGGTGTCGCCTTTCGATGTGTCGTACATCTTGAATGGCACGGTTTCCGATGCGTAAATTTGCTTGTGGCGGACTTTAAATTTTGTCGAAAAGCCAAGAAACCATTCGTGGTCGTAATAGCCGCCAGCTTCGTTTACAATTGTAAGTTTGTCGTTTTGTTTGCGTGCAAATATCGACGACAGGATATTATCGGTAAGGAAGGCGTTGTCTGTCAATCCAAGTTGTTCATTATCATGAAAATAGTAAACGTTTGCGCATCGTCGGGGCGAGGTGCTGAACATCTCGGTTGCACCAAGTCCGTATTTAAATTTGTGGTCGCGCAAGCCGTAAGCGACATGTCCGTAAAGCATGTGCCGGGTGCTGAATAAATTGCTGGTGCGCAAACTCAATTTTAGACGTGCTCCCTCAATTGGATTGTAGCTATAAAGCGTGTAGTATGGTCCGATTTCGATGTATTTCCAAACCCAGTAGCCTGTAACAAAAGTACTCACAACTTTTACAATATTGTTAAATAATGGCACTTCTTTTACCGAGTCCACCATCACGTAAATGTCTTTTTCGCGTTGGCTTAATTCCTCGTGTCGCATATCGTTCCACTCGTCTTGCGATTTTTTCATTGCATCATCGAGTAGTACGGTTTCGGTAGCCATCGATGTTGAGAATGTATTTTCCTCAAAATCAGGATGCAAGTTGATGTTGCTGTAAGACGTTGTCTTTCTGCCAAAAAAACCGTATTCTTTATTTGTGATTGCAAAATCGATGAAAAGTTCTTGTTTTTGCGGAAACCAAACCGAGTCTTCGACATACGTGAATGATTGTTCCGCAACAAAATCGGATACAAAGTTTATGTTAACTCCGTCGGCAATGCGGATTTTGTAACTCTCGATGGCAAAAGTGGTGTCGTGCACCCAAAAATAACCTGTGAACGTAGGCTCTTGCTTGCGTTTCGGCTTAAACGAAATTTGATAGCAACGCCGCCCGTTCCGGCAGGTGCTGTCGAGCAGGTAATATTTGTAGTAGGCGCGACCAATGTTGGCGATTGGGCTGACGAAATCGTGCCCAAGGATTGGAACAAAATTGTCGTATAGGTTGAAATCGAGGTACATTTTGCCAGTAAATTCCGACATCATATCGTCTTCCATTCCCGATATGCGGCTGGCTTTTATCACCTCTTTTTGCCGCTTTGGATTTTTTTGGTAGTAATAGTCTGACATTGTTTCAGTTATAAACACTGGCAAGAATGTTTTTCCTGTTATCGCCGAAGTGTCAATGTAATCGAAAATGAATTGGAAGTGCTTGAAAATCTTTTGTTTTTTGTATTCCTCGCTGATGTTATTGATGTCGAGTTCCATTTTATTGTAAACCTCGTAGGTGTACAATTCTTGCCGCATAGGGTCATTGCGGCGCTTGTTATTGTTAATCTCACGCAAAATACGGAAGGCGGGGTTTTCGCCCGGATGAACAACAACTTCGTCCATCATTATATTTTCGGCTTTCAATCGGACATCAACTTGTTGGAAAACACCATTGTGTAATGTTTGTTTAAATGGTTGATAACCAAGGTATGATACGTAAAGAGTATCAACACGCGAGCGTGTTTCGAGGAAAAATTCGCCATCAGTGCCTGTGATTGTGCCAAGCGAGGTGCCGATAACCGCCACGTTTACAAATGGCATTGGCTCTCCTGTTTCGTCGTCGACAACTGTCCCGCGGATGCGAGTAACTTGCGCCGACAGCTGTATAGCAGCTAAAAATATGATTAACAATATGTTAAGTTTGAGTTTCGTAGGGCAATTTGACTTTTGTGGTGTGATATTTTATACGCTTATAGTTTTTCCAATTACCTTTTTAACGTCTGTGCGTTGTCTTATTACTCTCTCAATACAAAATTCTGTCCTAAATAAACACGGCGAACCTCTTCATCGTCAGCCAATTCGCGGGCTGAACCTTCTTTCATTATGCGTCCATCATATAGCAGGTATGTGCGGTCAGTGATGCAGAGGGTTTCCTGCACGTTGTGGTCGGTGATGATGACACCAATGCCTTTCTGTTTCAGTTGTTTGACAATGCGTTGAATATCCTCAACGGCTATCGGGTCAACGCCTGCAAAGGGCTCGTCAAGTAGCACAAAATGCGGGTCGATGGCAAGGGCGCGGGCAATCTCGGTGCGCCGGCGTTCGCCTCCAGATAG
>CALBPW010000486.1 GCA_937899145.1 uncultured Bacteroidota bacterium | reverse complement strand
AAACCAAAACAAAGAAGTACCAAATGTCGCAAAGCTACTTGGCGAACTCAAAACCATACAATCGGCATACGATATAACATATCAGAACGGCGAGAAGAAACTCACACAAGCCCAATTCTCGAACATTGTAAACACCGTTTCAGATGTTCGTGAAAGACTAATCCAATAAAAATTGATTGTGCATAAAACGACTTTGAATAGCGATTTAAACAATTGCTATTCAAAGTTTTAGAAGCACAAACAAGAACTATAAACACACAAAAAAATATGAAAACTATCAAATTCAGACATCAAGCTGCATTGTTGATAGCATTAATGATTTGCTGTTTAAGCGTTAGCGCACAAAACTGCTCAAAAAAGAAATTAGCAAGCAACGAACTAAAAGGAAAATACGACTATCGTGGCCAATCGCTGTTTCGGTCAATGGTTTCAGGCGACTCGATAACCCTAAATGTTGTGCTATACTCAAAACAAAACTATCGCCTTTTTGTTGTTGGCGAACAAAAACTTGGCAAACTCGACTATCAAATTTACGTGCCAAGCAAAAAATTTACGCGTGTGATGAAAAGCGTCGAAGAAAAGAGAGTCCCCATATACAAAAAAGACCCTCTTGGCTTCTATCTTTACAACAAAGACGGTGAAAAAATCAAGATTGGAGAGCAAACAATTCAAGACACCATTTGGACACGCGAGACAACATCAATCAACGATTTAGTATTTGACAGCCGCAACTCCGACCAGCTATTTTGGGAGGCGACACCCGTCAAAACTCAAAGCGTAACAATAAAAGTAAACATTGAATCGGCCGCAAAAAAAACCGACGGTTGCATAGGCATTTACGTGGGCTGCGAATATGCTAACGCATCGCAATTTATAAGATAAAATAGACAGATGAAAAACTTCATTATCAACGTGTTAGCCACATTAGTCGGACTAATACTTTACTCATTTGTGGGTTTCTTTCTTTTTGTAGGAACAATCGGCATTATTGCGTCACTAAGTGGAAATAAGGGAACTGCAATAAAGCCAAACACCATTCTTCACCTGAAATTCCAATCGGAAATAGTTGACCGTGGCAGCGGCAACGAACTGGATATCAACGCATTGCTCAACAATACCGAATCGGCAGTTGGCCTAAACGAGATAATCGAAAGTCTTGAACGCGCCAAAACCGACCCAAACATTAAAGGCATTTTTATCGATAATGATGAAATTGACGCCAGAATGGCCACATTAAGCGAAATCCGCGAAGCCATAACCGACTTTAAAACAAGCGGGAAATTTGTAATTGCTTACGGCAACGATATGTCGCAAGGCAGCTACTACTTAGCGTCGGCAGCCGACAAAATAGCCCTAAACCCACTTGGAAGCCTCACCTTCAAAGGTTTACAAGCAAGTGTGATTTATTACAAAGACGCGCTTGACAAACTTGGAGTTGAAATGCAGATTTTCCGCCACGGGAAATTTAAAAGTGCCGTTGAACCCTATTTTCTTAACAAGATGAGTGCCGAAAATAGGCAACAATACCAAGTACTTTTATCATCAATATGGAATCAGACACTAACCGAAATATCAGCAAGCCGGAACATAAGTAAAGAGCAACTTAACCTGATTGCAGACAGTTATGCCGCCTACGAAGTCGCTAATGCACAAAAACTTAGACTTATAGATGACATAAAATACCGCACCACTGTGCTTGACGAACTTGCAGAACTTGTTGGCGCAAAAAATATTGACGACCTGCAACTTGTATCGATAAAAAAATACGCACAAACAAAGCCGGCAAGCATTGCTAAACAAAATAAGATAGCCGTAATATACGCTTCGGGCAACATTGAACGGCAAAAAAGCCAAAGCATTTACGACACCGAAGTTTCAATTACACCATCGGAATACGTTGAGGCACTACGCACGGCACGCTCCGACTCGTCGGTGAAAGCCGTTGTACTAC
>CALBPW010000485.1 GCA_937899145.1 uncultured Bacteroidota bacterium | reverse complement strand
GGAGTTCAGACGTGTGCTCTTCCGATCTAGTAGCTTGCAGGTTCCGCCTCGCGGTATTCAAGCCTTGCCACGCTGCTTAATGAGATATACTGTCCGTTGGGAAGAGGTACGCGGACATCGGACAGGCTGATGGCTGTGTCGGCCGCATTGTCGGTTTGTAAAATGTATTTGCCTGATGTGCGGCTGAATTTGTATTTTGAAAAAGCCGTTTGCACATCTTTTTCGCTGACACCAAGGCGATTCAGCACATCGGCGTCGTATGTGACGCGCCATTCCATTGGCTGCGCGCCATATATGTCAACGGCTTTTATGCCGGCAATATCGGCAAACGCCGTTTTAAATACCTGATGTGCTTTTGCGTCAATGTCAGACGAATTTCCGGTAGCGCTTACGGTGTAAACCAAGAATTGCCGTTCCTCTTCATCATTGTCATTTGAACTTTGCACCGCAATGTAAGGGTAACTTGTGCCTTGCGGCAAATCGGGATAAACCTGTCGGACTATTGTTGAGGCTTCGAACCGGGCGGCATCCATATTGGTGTGTTTGTCGAAACTGATGCTGATATTGCCCCAGCCATCGCCCGATGACGACTTGATGGCTGTTATCCCCGACATTCGCGCAAGCATAGCTTCAAGACGACTTGTAACCTCTGTTTCAATATTTTTTGATGTTGCCCCTGTAAGTGAGTACGACACAAGAACCGATGGCATATTGCGCGATGGCGACAATTTAACCGGCAGCAGCGGAAACAATGATACTCCAACCAGCGACAGGCAGATGGCTGCCATCAGAACTGTAAACGGCGACAATATGCGGTGTTTTTTCTGCATTGTGATTTACTTCACCAGATTATCGTAATCGAACTTATCGGACAACGATATGTTAAATTCAAAATCGTAGAGTGTGAGTTTGCGCAGTTCGTAGTAGCATGCCCAATAATTCTGCATGCTCTGTATGTAACTGTTTTGGGCGTTGAGCAGTTTTTGCTGGGCTGTTGTCAGGTCGGCAACAGTGCCTGTTCCCAGCTGAAATAGCGAGCGTGTTTCTTTGTACATGTCATTGGCCAAAATGAGAGCTTGCTCGGCACTTGTCAACAATTGGTAGCGTGAGTTTAATTCGGCTGTGGTTATTATCACATCTTGTTCAAGTTCAATCATTTTTTGTTGGGCTTCGATATTGGCTATTGACAGGTTGTTTTTTGCGATGTTGCGTTGTCCGCGTCCTTGTTTCCAATCGATGATTGGAATTTTGAGCGAGAGTGTTGCAATATCTTGTCGCATTGGGTCGCGATACGAGCCGCTGAAGTTGTCGGCCGCCTGGTTAAACCCCACGCTGGCATTTACGCTGGCATTGAAATGTGTTGTCTTGTTTGTCCGGTCAAGTTCTTTTTCCAATTCAACCACAGCTTGCATTTTTTCTTTTATCATATAACTGTTCTGACGCATCATTTCAAGAGCCTTCTCAACATCAATGGCAGGCAGCGATGGCGATCCGGGCAGCAGAATTTTTATATCGGTGCCATTGGGCAAACCTAAAAACGACACTAAATTGAGATTGGCGCGTTGGCGGGCTATCTCGGCGGTGGTTATTGAGTTTCTTGCATTAACGGCATCAAGACGCAACGACAGGAGGTCGTTTTTCCGTACTGAACCTATTTTGTAGCGCCTCTCTCCTATCAAAAGCAACGAGTCGCACGCCGCTGCCTGTTCAACCGCCATGTCGTATTGTGTTTGTGCTGCTGCAAGGGCGAAGAAGTAACTTACGGCTGTTGCCGCAACCGATTCAGAATTGTACAGATATTCTGATTTGGCACGTTCGTATTTTAGTGGTTCGATGCGGCGGTCCCATTTAAACTCGTTGTATCCCAACGTTGAATAGTGATAGCCTATGCGGATTGGTGTAGTTGAAAACTGATTGTAGGTGTTGTCGCCAAAATTCCGCAGATACTCGGTGTTTGCCTCAACAAAAAACGAACCGCCTATGGGGTCGAAATTCTGGCTAAGAGTGACGCCTGCCGACGCCGAATAACTTTTTTGTTCGCGATAGACATCAATATTGTTTTCGAAATCGTAGCGGCTTGTAAGGTAGCGATAGTAGTTGGCCGGCCGCAGCGCCAAGTCAAGCGACGGAAGCCTTTTCCCTTTATAATTCTTAAATGTCCAATAGCTTGACAAGTAAAGATTTTTGTAGCGGAAGGCAGTCAGTGAGCTATCGTTGGCTATGCTGATAACTTGTTTCATATCGAGCGTAATGGTGCGGTGCTGCGCTTGGACACCCGCTACCGTCACCACTATGAGCAATATTGTGGCTATGTGTTTCATCTTTAAATCTTTATCAATATTGAATACCGAAAAATTCTAATCATCATTTTCGCGCCAAATTTGCCGCCATCGTATAAATCAGCGGAATCACAAACAAGCTGACCGCCGTTCCAATCAGCATTGTGGCAATCATTGCAATGGCGAGTGGCTGTTGCAATTCCGAACCCATATCATGTGTAAACAGAATGGGCAACATGGCTCCAATGGTTGTGAGCGATGTCATTACTATGGCCCGCAACCGCCGCTGACCAGCTATGTGTACCGCCTCAACAACTGGCAGCCCTTGCTTGCGCAGTTCGTTGATGGCGTCAATTTTCAGAATTGAATCGTTGATGACAATGCCACACGACACTATAATGCCGATGCACGACATCAGATTGAGTGTGTGACCGCATAGCCACAATACAAGCAATCCGAACGCCGCGTCAACCGGTATCTCGATAAGAACAATTAATGGTTGCACAAAACTTTCAAATTGCGCACTCAAAATAAAGTACATCAGCATTAGCGATATGAGCAACACCACGATAAGGCGGCTAATCATCTTTTTGTTGCTGAAAAACGAGCCGCTGAAATCGACATTGCAACGTCCGTCAGTCTGCACCACATCGCGCACCGTACGGCAGAGAGCCTCTCCATCGCTTACGCCCCAAAATCCTATTGGGATATATGGACCCGATTTTCCGGCGGTTATTGTTTTCAAATCTTCGGTAGTTGTCTGGCTTACAAGAGCGCGTATTGGCACCTCGGCAGGTACGTCATCAGTTTTTACTTTTATTGTGCCATTGCCAATCACATCATCAATGTTGTTGTCAGGATTTACAAGAAACACAGGCATATAGCTATTATACGAGTGCAACATGGTAACCTGTTCGCCGCCAATTGCCGATTCAAGCGCTTGCTGCAGGCTGTTGTAATCAACGCCGTACACTTCCATCAGCCGACGATTGATGACAATGGTGCGTATATTGTTGAATTTGAGTGTTGAAGAGCGTATTTTGCTTGTAGCCGATTTTACTTTGCTTTCAAGTTGGCGCACCTCTCTTGCGGTTATCTCCTTGCCGCGCAACGATATTTGCGCCTCAATATCAGCTTCCGATGTGTTGAAAAGCCGCTCAAATATGGTTGTTGGCGGCGAGAATGTTACCGATGCTTCGGGATAATGTGCCGACAGATAGCCAAGTATTTTTGCTGTTAGCGGTACAATACTATCGGACGAGCCTGCTCTCCAATATAGCAGCGCCTCTGTTTGCGACAATTTCCGCTCCATATCCACAACAAAATCTTGCGGACCAATGTAAGCCGAATATTCGTCAACCATTCTCTCCACAAATTGTTGCAAAGCGATAGTGCGTTGCCGATTTTCGGCCAGATTGATGTCGGCATTCCATTCAATGCGAGCTTGCAACTCATTATAATCGATTTTAGGCATACGACTTTTTTCTATCTTGCTGAAAATAAGACAGCAAATAGGCAGCGACAAAGCTATAAGCAGAACAGCTACGGCTTTATGGCTAAAAATCCAATCGAAACCGCTATTGTATATTTTAGATATTAAGCGAATATGGTTTTTATCGGCATAGATGTTTCGTTCGGCCTTACGAGCCATTATCTGCCGGTAGAAAACAGGCAGCAGCACAATGCCCACCACATACGACATGGCCAATCCGGCTGTGATGGCAAAAGCTTGGTCGGAAAAGATTGCGCCTGCCATGCCATCAAGAAAGATGAGAGGCAGAAAGACGGCTATAGTTGTTAGTGTTGAGCTAAGCAGAGGTGTTATCAACTCGCGCGCACCATCGGCACAAGCCATTCTGAGCGTGCGCCCGCGCTGCTGCCATTGGGCTATGTTCTCACTCACAATCAAAGCATTGTCTATCATCATACCTGATACCAAAATCAAGCCCGAAAGCGATATTATGTTAAGCGACCGTCCGAACAACCGGAATGGCAAAAACGTGACAACCAACGCCACTACCATACACATACTGACAACAACCGATGTGCGCCAGCCTCCCATAAAAAATACAGTTGCCAATAGTATGAGTATCAGACTTAACACAAGATTTTGTTTCAGATTGCTGATGGTGTAGTCGAGCAGTTCGGTCTGGTTGCGGCTTACCTCAAAATTGAGTTCCGGAAACTGTGTCTCAAACTGTGTAACAAGTTCACCTACACGTTTTTTCATATTGTCCATTCCCTCATCGGCCTGTTTTATTACGGCAAGTGTTACAGCGCGTTTTCCGTTGGCTGTCGACAGTCCTGTTTCCTGCCGCGTGGCGACGCTAACCTTACAAAGGTCTTTCAGTTGTACAAAGCGGTCGCCTGCTTTCAGATAGATATTTTCAACATCAGTAGTGTTGCGTAGCAGTGTCGATACTTTTACTGTGTATTCATAAATGCCGTCTTTTACGCGCAAACTGTTGGCTGTCAGATTATTGCATTGCAGTGCCTTACTTATATCGTCAATTGTCAGCCTACACGTTTTCAGTTTTTGCATATCGGGTTCGACGCGCAAGCACTGCTCCGGAATGCCCGTAACATCTGCCATTGCCACCTCGGGCAGTTGCTCAATGCGATGGCGTATGCTGTTTTCAACCGCATCGCACATCTGCATAAACGCTTCGTTTGTGTAGTCGTTTCGCAATGTTATGTTAAGGTAGAAAACCGGTATATCTGATGCCGAGGCTTTCACTGCCTTTGGCCGCTTAATGCCTTGTGGCAGAACGTTCATTGCCGCGTCAAGTTTCTCATTTACCTCAATATAGGCGTAATCGGTGTTAGTGCCGAATTTGAAACGCATTTCAATCAGTCCGGCACCGTCCGACGCTGTGCTTCGTATCTCGTCAAGACCGCCAACCTGAAGCATCTGTTGGCGCAACTTGCCAACAATGCTGTTCTCCATCTCACGCGCCGATGTGTTGGCTTGCGTAACCTGAATGGTTATCTTCGGAATGGCAATATCGGGCAACAGCGACACCGGCAAACTGTAGTACGACACAATCCCGATGATGAACATTGCCAAAAATGCCATCATCACTGCTATCGGTCGGCGAATCAAAAAATCCATAGGGTTAAGTTGGGTTTAGAGTTTCAGTTTAATTCTCTTTATCCGCAATTTTCACTTTGCTCTTATGCGCCAAAAACGCATTTCCGCCTACAATTACCGAATCGCCATCAACAATACCCGTACTGATGACAACATTGGAGCTGTTTTCCTCACCCGTTTCAACATAAACCCATTGAGCCTCGTTATTTTTTACGGTGAACACCACGGGGCGGCCGGAGCGCATCACAACGGCTGTTTTTGGCACCGAAACATATTGGCCTATAACGCGGTTCACTTTTACGCTAACGTTCATTCCCTCAAACAGTTCGGTGCAGTTGCTAAGCGAGCCTTTCACCTTCACCATTCCATTCGACTCAACGTATGGATTCACTTCAGTAACACGGCCTATCCATTGTTTGCCGGGTATTGCAAAAGCCGACACCACAATGGCTGTTCCCTTTGCTACCATCGGCAATTCGCTTTCGATTATCGAAAATTCCACATTCATAGTTACCTGACTGATTATGCGACACATGGGTTTCGATTGGTCGGCTTTGTTGCTCACGCTTGCGTTCAGATTTGCCACAATGCCAGTTATTGGCGACACAACGGCGCAATGTTCAGCCTCGTATTTTGCCAATTCGTAAGCCGCCACAGCGTTACGGTAACCGCTTTTAATTTCGGCAATGTCCAGCACCTCTTTTGGTATGTCAGCAGCTTCGGGAGCATAACCTTGCCCTATCAGGTTGTCCATCATCTGAAGCCGCGCCTGCTCCATATTCGACCGGCTGGTTTTCAGTGTGTTGTTCAGTCTGAAGGCTTCTAATTTGGCTATCGTATCGCCCTTGTTTATGTGTTGCCCATTGGTTGTGCGCACTTCGGCAATGCGGCCCTCGGCTTCCCAAAAAACATCGGCGTATGTTCCGGCTGCTATTTTTCCGTTGCTTATTATGTCGATGTGGAAATCGGTATTATGCGCAACTTCCACCTCAACAAGTTGCTCCATCTCGTTTGGTAATTCGTTCTGTTTGTCATCGTCAATGTTCTTCTGCTGGCTGCCGCAAGCTGCCGCAAGCATTGCTAATGCTAAAATTTTTAGTTTGTGGTTCATTGTACTATATCTGATATTAAACCTGTTTTATCATAAAATCATTTAACAGCCTCTCCATCAATGCTCAGCACTATTTGCTCCTTTCCCTGAGCACCGGCATACACTTCGCGCATAAACCGCTCTGGCTTTTCCGCCTTAAAGCGTACGCTCACAATTGCGCTGTCAGCCGGTTCGATGACACGTTTATCTATTTCTGCCGTTGTGCATTCGCACGATGTGTAAACGGTGTCTATCAGCATTGGCCGGATGCCGGTATTGTAAATCGTGAATGTTGTGTTTTGCGCTGATTGCCAATTGAATATGCCTAAATTTCTGTTTTGATTAAACGGCTTTAAAACGGCATTTAAATCGGGTTTAATACCTAAACGTTCGCAGATGGTGCGGATGTACAAATCTCGAATTTTAGGGTTTTGGACGGGGTTGCCGATTAAAATGATGCGGTTGTTTTCGTCGAGGAGGAAAGTTTTAAAACCAGATTTTAGAATTTTATGATTCTGTTTTCTAAAACTATCATTCATATTTATGCAAATAGGTTTTGAATATTTTGCTCTTTGCATAGGATATAATGCATCCTTAAACTTTTCAGGATGAACATACATCAATATTTGAACTTTATGTTTTGTTATTGTATCGAGCAAAATTCCTATTTTTTGCCACTCTTTCAAATTCATTTTGCAATCAATACAACCAATAGAATCAATATAATTAACAATTTTATACCCATTATATTCCACATTTATAGTATCTGAATTATAATTAATAAACACATCAGATGTATTAAATACAATGGTAGAGCCGAAACAGAATGTCTTATTATTATTCGATTTCACAAAAAATATTAAAAAGATAAGCACAATTATTATGACTATTATCACAAGTAATCTCTTCATTTATTTAATAAGTTTAAGGCATTTAAACACAAGATTATCATCTGTCATATCTGTACGCTCATAATTATTTTCAGAAATCCATAATCCTTTTTTATTGACAAAAAATAGCATTGGAGCGTACTTGCCTGCCTGAAATTTAGTTTCGCCAATAACATTCAAATCATTATCAAGAATTATGATAGAAAATGCACCATGACATAAAAGATATTCCCTTGGTATCTCTTTTTTATTTTCGGCATAATGACAGAATCTATAATAAACATTATTCCACTTATCATATACTATATTGCCATACCTTGCTTTTGTATTTGTTATTGCAAATTCATTTTCGCTTATTGCATTAGGGCTGAATCCGGAATTATACACTTCGCCCATATATTTACTTTTAGCTACATGCGATTTCATTTCACCGTTTTCTGTAGCAATGTATATACTGTCAAGAGCGCAAAAAGAATAAACGAAACGGTTGCCATCAAAAATACAACTGAATTGTTCGTTATATCCTATTTTGTTATTTGCATCATGAAGTTTTGGAAAGTGCCATTTAGTTTGATTGACTTCTCCTGTTGCTGTATCAATAGTTATGGATAATGGACTATTTCTGAAATCCACTTTTCCGTCAATATAAACCGGTTCTTGTGGTCCATATAAAATACCATTATTTATAATCATCGGGGTGTAATAAATGGAAGGAAAATATGACACTCCACAATAATTTCCTTTTGCATCTTTTGTATAATCGTATTTTCTTAATATTTCGCCTTTTGCATTAATGAGCGAAAATGTATTTCTTGCCAACGATGAAACCAAAATTCTATCTGAACTTATTACTCCATGTCCAAAAAGCCCTTGCACTGCATTAGGTCCTGTATTAGCTATTTCAACTATTTGGTATAATTTACATGAATCAAGTCTATAAAAGATAATGGCACCGCAATGTGGCTTATAATTATTGTTTTCAATAGTGATATATTCAACATTATCATTATCAATAAAATGATGCATTGACATTGTATATATGTTCACATCACTATCTATACTTATAGTAAGTTCTTCCTCGCTTTCTGAAAGCACTGTCTCTGGTTTAATACTATTAGTTGCACACGCCGATAGTAATAAAATAGATAAAATAGCAATTACTGTTTTATTCATAACGTATTAAAGTTAAATTACAAAGTGCAAAGTGTGCCATAAATCAGGCACACTTTAAATTTATTTTTTTTGTTAATAATAATTTAACATGCCCATGAAGGACAAGCACTTCCCGTATTATGAGAATAACAAAATCCAAAATAACTATTATACCTACAATAGTATCCTCCCGCACTCTCCGCCTCTGCCAACATTTCAACGTTTTCCATCTGCAAATCAGACAGTTTTGCTTGCTTGCCGCTTACGGCATTGTACACATTCACTCCTGCTACTGCAGCTACTGCAATAGCCAAAACTATATTTCTGAGTTTCATTTTTTTAAAATTTTAAAAGTTTTATAAAAATTGTTTGTGCCTAAAAGTAATGCCAAACAGTTGGCACTTAGCCCGTTGGCATACTGCCACTTGGGGTGGCTCAGCGTTCGGCAGTGGCTGAGTTGGCTTGCAACCGCTGCGGTTGCGCAACCAATGGGTGAATTTTTCCGTATATTTGCCGTGTTAACCTCCTTTTTTAGAGTGTTTGACAATGTGGGTGTGTGGGCGCGCCGGTTCAAATTAGCAACGCCAACCCACCCGTTTTTTTTTGTAATCGACAGACACTGAAAATTGTGTTTTATGACCACCGGTTACGTTGGTAAATGTATTTAACAAAATTTACATATACAAGAAAAAAACGTTTTATTTTTTTTTTTTGATTTGATAATCAAGTAGTTACAATGATTAGCAAGGTAGCATGCCACCTTGTTTGGGAGATGGCATATTGCATGGTGTAGGTACGATATGCACATCGTCTCTACCAAATTGTATGGGGTTTTTCAACTTTCAATCTTCAATTCCGACAGCTATCGGGAGCATTTTTCCACAGCTTCGCCAATGTGGGGTGCAAGTGGTTGGCTTGCCGACCGATATGGTGGTTGTTGACGAAATAGAAATTCCTGCTTGAATTTGTAATCTAACGGAATTGGTTGATAAACAATTGATTAAAATCAAAATCAGCAGTAATAACACCTAAATGCTTATATTTGTTGTTGTTACGTTTGTACACAATTGGTGCTGTTGACAGTATTTTGTTTTGTATGGCAACATCATTCTTGTCAATAACCACATTGCCACGATTGTTGTTTTTCAGAAAATCGTAAGCGTAAGGCTTATAAGTGCAAAAGACAAACAAAATGTTTGTGTTGTCGCAGTTGTTTTGGTAAAACTCAGTGCTATGCTCAATGCAAGAACCGCATCCTTCTAATGGGATGAACAATATCACTTCATAATCGCTAATGTCTGCCTCGGCTTCAATTGCAAAAGTTTGCAAGGCCTTCTCCAAATCAGGTTGTTTATTACACGATATGCCAATCAGCAGAAGAAAAGACAATATAATCGCTAACCTTTTCATTTTAAATTAAATAGCTGGAAATTGATTGCGTCTTCCTCAAAATCGGGATTGTCTGGGTGGTTTGTCGAAATCCAAAGCCCAGCCTCGTTGATGAAGAACATATTAGAGTTGTAGGTGTTTTCGGGCATCAGCGTTTCGCCCAAAACATTGAAATCCTCGTCAATTATCATTACCGAAAAAATGCGACAGAACTCGCATAATTTCATAACATCATCGCCTTTCGCAACATCAATACCGGGATAGACAAAACGGTAGTAAACATGACGGTATTTGTCATAAACAAGGGCTAAATATGCAGGCGATTCAACAAATTTTGTTTGGCTCCCAATAATATCATTTCCAAATCCGGGATTAAATGGTTTTTTCACATATTTACTTTTTAGGTTGTAAACAGTCCATGAACTATCATTTGTTGAGACAAATACTTGATGACCTAACTCATAAGAGAATATTTTCTTATTCTGATTTATTAAAATGCTTGATTCTGAATATACAATTGGGGGATTTAGTTTTATTATTTCTGGTTGCCTCAACTGCAATTTTTCTGTTTTGTGTGTTTTTAGATTATAAATATAACCTGCAGGACAAGTATCAACTTTGTAAAAATCGGATTCGTCTGTTCGGCATACAGCACTAAGTGTCAGTTTTTCGCCATCATAATTCGCACTATTTCCGCCCCAATTAGCCGAAAACAAAAATGGAATTGGCAAATATGGTTCGTAGCTTATTTCAAATTTTATTTTCTCGTACAAGTGCGCACTGCTATCAATAATAAATAGTTTGTCCGCTATTCCATTGGTGCCGACAATTATTGTATCGAAATTAACAATATCAAATCCTAATATATGCGTACCTATACCATCAGGACCATAAATTTGTGGTGTTACCGTTTTACAAAGTGTGCGACTATTTAAGTTAAATATATCTATTGAGTTAAGATGATTGTTTTCCGTTGCTATATATTCTATCTCTTTGTCTTTGAAATAGCGCAAATTACGAGTTGTTGAACTTATATTTGAATTTATAGGAATATGAATAACGGAATCTGCTTGTTGCAAATATTTCACACTTGAAGTATTTGTATTTGAGCAATTTATAAGTAATATTGATACTAATATAAATATTAAATCTTGTTTCATTTTTATTGTTTAATTGCCTGTCGCTCGCTACACTTCTAATTTAACTCACTTTATTCTCCAAAAAATGTTTCGGTTGTATTCGGTTTAATGGTTTTTTAAAATAGTACGACACAAAAACGGGACATAGTATGAAACGGCTTTTAGGCCAAAGTGGTTTATTTTCAAATTTGAAAAGTTACTTTATGTTTTACATAAAGCAACTATATCAGTTAGTATTTACATGAAGAACAATAACTAAATGGACCACTTGTATAATAGCATATTCCATCTCTATATTTGCAATGTACGCCATATCCACTTTCTCCCTCTGCCAACATTTCAACGTTTTCCATCTGCAAATCAGACAGTTTTGCTTGCTT
>CALBPW010000484.1 GCA_937899145.1 uncultured Bacteroidota bacterium | reverse complement strand
AGTCAGGTTTCCTGATTCCGAAGAAGTAAAGGAATGTGCTGTCTTGTCGAAAGTTAAAGCAATTATCGGCATAGTTAATCGGCGATTCGCAGTTGCCAATAAAAAGCGCAATGCCATTTTTTATACTTTTTTTTAATGCCAATCGCCGTGCGATGTACGTCTCTTTTGAAAACATTTCACAACTCATATCGTGTATCTTTTAATTATTTGTATTACAAAATTTTAACTCATAATTTCTATTTCTTTGTCAACATAAAAATAAAGCGAAAATTAACTTACTTTGCGCACTAAAACAAATTACTATGAGTTTCTTCGAATTTTTAGGATACGTTGCAGCTGTGCTGTCAACAATATCATTTGTGCCGCAAGCCGTAAAAACCATTCGTACCAAAGACACCAAAAGTATATCGCTTGTGATGTACTCACTTTTTACCGCAGCAGTGCTTTGTTGGCTTATTTATGGCATTGCCACCCGCGATGTTCCAGTAGCCTTGGCTAATGCCTTCACGCTGCTTTTTGCAAGCATAATATTGATATGCAAAATAAAGTACAAATGAACTTCAAAGAGCATTCTGCATCTGATTGTATATATAAATATTGGTATAAATGTTTAATTATATGATAGGAGAACCGGATAGTCGATTATTCATTTCGATAATTATAAGGATACCGATTCATCAATAATATTGATTTTTGGCAGTGAAAAACAGTTGCCATATCAGAATTTCAAAACAGGCCAATTGGTATATTATATTGAAAGTTAACAATTAACCCAAAACATGACGAGTATTAGTGCGAGTTCAAACAAAAAAGTGGTGTTAAATAATTTTTCGCAAAATATTTTTTTTCACAAAAATTACTACTTTTACATTATAGGTCATTAAAAAGCAGATGTTGCTGTAATGGATTAGAAAGAGAATTGTATGGTTACAAATGAAGATGCAGCGAGGTTAATTACAGCCATCAAAATGTCGTCAGCGTACGATTTTTCCGATTATTCCGACAAGTCATTTTGTCGGCGAATCGAAAAAATATTGTTCGACAACAATATGGATTTAAATCAGCTGATTCAAAAAATCAGTCGCGATAAAGCCTTCCTTGAACAAACTGTAAAGGATATAACAGTCAATACAACAGAGCTTTTCCGCAATCCCGAAATGTGGCAGACACTGCGTTACCACATTTTGCCTAAATTGCGGAAAAACAAATCGATATTTATTTGGCATGCAGGTTGCTCAAGCGGACAAGAGATATACTCAATGCTTATCTTACTAAACGAGATGGGCTTGTTTGATCAAGCAAAAGTATTTGCCACCGATATTAATACCGATATGCTTGAAGCTGCCAAAACTGGCACATATAAATACCGGTTCAACCTTGGCTATCTTGATAATTTTGACAAAGTAATAAAAGAGAACCCATTCAACTTTGAAGAAAAAATAGATGTGCCTTATGAAAAATACTTCGATATTGATAAAGTAAAAGATACAATACAAATGAAGCCGTTCTTACGCGAGAAAGCTGTTTTCCGGAAACATGACCTTGTGAAAGACGGCAACGTTTTCTACTCAAAATTCGATTTGATACTATGCCGCAATGTGATTATCTACTTCAATAACAAGCTGCAAAGTAGGGTTATTGATATGTTTAACAGCAGTCTCGCCCACGATGGATACCTGATTTTAGGTTCACACGAAAGCATATTAGGCTCATCGGCAAACAATTTTGAGCGCACAAAAAGTTTCTACAAGAAAAAACAAATATAGTTATGGTAGACAACATTGGAATAGTAGATACAAGGAACATAATCAGTGCCGTAGCAGAAAAGTTCGGCGTTGACATGTCCGACTATGCCTCTACCATACTGCGTAGAAGGTTAGTGCACACAATCAACGCTTTTGCTTGTCATTCAGCCGACGATTTTATCGAGAAAATTCAAAAAAACGCTATTGAAAACGATGCGTTCCTATACGAAATGGCTGTAGAAACCACCGAAATCTTCCGCGATCCATCGCTTTGGCGTGAGTTGCGCGATAAATATCTGCCGGAAATTTGTCGTGCTTCCGATTGTCAAATTTGGATGCCGGGTATAACCACAGGCGATGAACTTTACACCTTGGAGATAGTGCTGGCTGAATCGGGGTTACAAAACAGAGCGAAAGTTATTGCAGGTTGCCCGTCGAATAAGCATATCGACAATATAAATAATGGGGGATTTTATGAGCCCAAAAAAATCGAAATCAGCGAAGCTAATTATACTCGATATGTTGGTAAAGCGCAATTCAACTCTTACTACACAACCGTTGATAACAGAGCGAAAATGAAAAAGGAATTGTTAGCTAATGCCACTATATATCAAAAAGATATATTAAAAACAGACGCTAACAGGCAATATAAAATGATCATATATCGCAATACCTTGCTGCAATTTAATATTCCATTGTACGAACGCGTTATTCGAAAACTTATTGATAGCTTAGCAATTGGCGGTTATCTGATTATTGGTAATATGGAAACATTGGAATATTCAGAGGCAGGCAAGAAGATGCAAGTAGTGAACGACACCGAAAAAATTTATAAAAAACGCATTGACTGATGAGTGATTACAAAGCCATAATGATAGGAGGGTCGGCGGGCAGTTTTCAGGTTGTATCGCACATAATTGCCGCATTGCCGGCAAATTATCCGCTACCGATACTTATGTGTCTGCATCGCCTGAAACACATACGTTCAGGCTTTGTTGAGGCGTTGTCGATAAAATCGAAGCTGCCAATTATTGAGCCGCATGACAAAGAACCGTTAAAAGCGGGCCGTATTTACCTTGCTCCGGCTAACTATCACATGTACATTGAGTTAGGTAACAGGTTCGCATTATCAACTGAAGATGTAATCAATCACTCGCGTCCTTCAATCGACCTCTCGTTCTTTTCGGCTTCGTACAATTTTAAGAAGAAATTGGTAGGAATTATATTGAGCGGAGCCAACAAAGATGGCGCGTTAGGACTGAAAAGTGTTACCGACAATGGCGGACTAACCATTGTTCAAGACCCGAAGGAATGTCAAGTCCCGACAATGACGCAAGCGTCGCTCA
>CALBPW010000483.1 GCA_937899145.1 uncultured Bacteroidota bacterium | reverse complement strand
ATAAGCTAGTGACTGGAGTTCAGACGTGTGCTCTTCCGATCTGCGGCCACAATGCCCACCGTGTTGCGCGCCGAAAAATGTCCGCCTCCGCGGTAATCGTTAAAGCCATTGTACTTAATGCGGCCTGTAAAATCGGCATGGCCCGGACGTGGTTGGGCTATAAGATTCGAATAATCAGACGAATGTGTGTTGCTATTGTTGAACAAAATTGTTATTGGCGTGCCTGTGGTATGTCCGTTAAAAACGCCGGATACAATCTCTGGCTCATCGGCTTCAATGCGTGGTGTAGTGCCCTTTGCGCCACTCTTGCGCCGTGCAATATCAGTTTCAAAATCGGCTTTTTCAAGTCGAATGCCTGCCGGACAACCATCAACCACTACTCCTACTTTTGCGCCATGTGATTCGCCAAAAATGCTAACTCTGAAGATTCTGCCAAATGTGTTCATATTTTAAAAGTTTAGAAGGTTTAGAATGTTGTGAAAGTTGAGCTCTTCGCTTGTCTATTTGTTAGGTGCACTCCATTTTCAACTTTCAATTTTCAATTTTTCTGAAATTCGATTATCGTGCTCAGTTGTTCGCCAAGCCGTTCAGTCACAAATATAGTGTCATCCGGTTGGATATAAACGTCTAACGTGAGCGTATCGGCAAGTTTTGCGGGCTTTTTGAACTCTACACGCATCTCTTTCACCTTGAAACCAACTGGTAACATTTCAAGTGCTAAACGTATATAGTTGGCGTTATTCATGTGATGGTTATAATCAATATCGTTTCGTTGAACGATGTAAGCACTTGTATTACTGATATTTATTTTTGGCAGAACAATTCTGCGGTCGCGATAATTCATTTCAAGTTTTGTATCGTATTTAAAGTCCGATATTAGTTCGTCGCTAAGTTTGTTGAGCTTGCCTGTGTCGGTTTTAACAAAAGCCCCCATGCTCCAACTGCGGTAGCAAGGGCGATTTTGCTCGTCATAAATGTAGGTGTTACGAAAACCGAAGATTGGCGAAAGTTCAAACACCGATGTTGTAACTGTCAGATTTTCTTTATATTGCGGCACTCGCACAACCTCTATTTGCCTCGATGCCAAAAGTTGCGCCATACCATTTTCGGTGAAATATTTGTCAACTTCAGGAACCGATGTTTTCCAAAGTTCAGAGCAATCTTGCATCATTTGTAATGCCGAAAACAGCTTTAAATCACCATTTTCGTCGCACATCGAGACTGTAACTTTGTAGTTTAAACTATACATTTTCTGCTAATTGCATTTTTACGTTAAATAGTTATAGCTTTTAAATCATCGAAAAACTCAGGATACGATTTGCCGACGCACTCCGTGCCTTCGATTGTTACCGCACCCGATGCATTTAAAGCGCATAGTGCCAGCGACATAGCCATTCGATGATCGTTGCAGGCCGATGCCGTGCCGCCATTAATTTTGCCGCCCGAAATTAACATTTTATCGTCTTCAATATCAATGTTGATACCAAGTTTGCCAAGTTCGGTTTGTATCGCAAGTGCGCGGTTGCTCTCTTTGTGTGTAAGCCGATGCACACCAGTGATTTCCGTTTTTCCGTTACAATTGGCTGCCAATGCGGCTAAAACAGGGAAAAGGTCAGGACAGTTTGTGGCATCGAATTTGAATGGCTGAAGATTGTTGTCTCTGCTGACAATCAGAGTATTATCAGTTTCAAAGTGATATTTTGTGCCAGTCAATTCTAAAACCGATAAAATTGCGCGATCAGCTTGTGCCGAATTTGGATTCAAACCTTTGATTTTCAGGTCACCAGCTATTGCCGCCGCAACAATCAGCGATGCGGCTCCACTCCAATCACCCTCTACCCGATAATGCTCACAATGGTAATTTTGATTTCCAATTATGTTAAATTGCTCGTAATTATCATGTTCAACAATAACTCCAAAATCGTGCATTATTTGTAGTGTCATATCAATGTATGGGCGACTTGTCAGTTTATCTACTACAAGAAGTGAGTTGGCCGAAATGGTTGGTAATGAAATAAGTAGCCCTGTCAAAAATTGTGAGCTAACAGAGCCGTCAACCTTGGCTTTTCCGCCTCTAATCGGGCCTTTTACACGCAACGGAAGTAGTCCGTTTGCACTTTCAACTTCGGCACCCAACTGTCGTAAAGTTTCTTCCATAAATCCAACAGGACGCTGCGTAAGCGAACCTTCGCCCGAAAGTTCGATTTTTGTGTCAAAAAGGGCTGCGATTGGGGTGAACATTCGTAATGCAAGCCCCGATTCGCCGCAATGTAATTGTTTGGAAATAAACTTATTTGAAGTCGGATTAGCCAACAAAGCATCATTTTTCAGTTCAACATCGCAACCAATGCTTTTTGCCACTCCAATTGCGGCTCGGCAATCGTTGCAATCAGACAAATTGCTAATTTTTGTAGGTGTTTTTGACAACACTGCAAGGGCAATCGCACGCTGCATATAGCTTTTTGATGGTGGTGCGATTATCTCGCCTCCAACTACCGACGGGAAAATATTATTGTTCACTTTGGCTCTCTATTTTTGTTTTCAAAATTTTCATTGTACCCTCGCTAATTTGTCCGGGTGCAGTTGCATTTTCGTCGCTTGCGGCAACAAATGTAAATGGCGCATTCATTGTTATTGCGGCAATGCGCGTAACACTTCCAATTGCCCCCATTCCAATCGCAAGTATTTGATAATCTGAATTATAAAGATTCATAAGATTGATAACATCAGTTTTCGATTTGCACATACAAGCTAATTTAACCACATCGGCACCCATAGAGTGAGCAATATTTGCAATTTGTTGTAATTCAAGAAATTGTGGCGTTTCCATGTAATTGTGATACGACACAATAACCTTGCAATTGTGTTTGCGTGCAATGCTGATGATGCTTTTGCGATAATCGTCATTGGCTTCAATTTCAACATCAACCCAAGCAGCCCCGCCTTCAATAGCGGCTTGCAAGTATGCTGTTTGCTCCTTTTCTGTTATACCAACAGGGCGACAGGTAGCTAACATATTTTTGTGTAAACCAAACAGTTGTCGAGTTTGTTCGATGGTTAAATCAGTCGTTTCAAGCCTAACCTCAACCATCTCCGCTCCTTTTATCAGGCTGCTGATGTTGTCAAATCCTTTTTGCGCTATCGAGCGACATAATGCAGTCATAACTCAATGTTTTTCAGTTCGTTAATATCAATCTTTTCAATCACTACTTCACCAATGCCGCGCATCAGCACAAAATTTATTTGCGAGCCCTCGCGCTTTTTATCCATCTCTAAAGCATTGTAAATAGCTTGTTTATCGCCATTTATGACAGTTGGCAGATTTAAGGCTTGCAACAGATTTACAATGCGGTCGGCATCGCTTTGCGATAGTAAACCGCGCATTACCGAAAGGCGTGCCGACACTACCAATCCAAGGCTGACAGCGTTGCCATGACTTACTTTCAGCACTTTTTCGGCAGCGTGTCCGTAGGTGTGTCCAAGGTTAAGTTTTCGGCGTTCGCCTTGCTCCTTCTCGTCGCGGTTTACAATGGCAGATTTTATGTTGACTGAATTTTCGACAAGCGTTTCAATGACGTTTAAATCGAGTTTTAAGGCCTTTTCAGCGTTTTTCTCAAGATACTCGAACATTGCGCGGTCGGCAATGAGAGTGTGCTTCACAATCTCGGCAAATCCGCAATTCAGCTGTTCAGGCTGCAAGGTGGTCAGCATTTGAGGGTCGCAAATGACGAATTTCGGCTGATTGAAAGTGCCAACCATATTTTTGAATCCATCAAAATTGACTCCATTTTTACCTCCAACGCTTGCATCAACTTGCGAAAGCAAGGTTCCAGAAACAAATCCGAAACCGATTCCGCGTTGGTAGATTGACGCCACAAAACCTGCAACATCGGTAACAATGCCGCCACCAACAGCCAGCACAAAGCCTTTGCGGTCGATTTTCAGTTCAAGCATACGGCCTATTGCCGTTGCCACTGTGTCAAGGTTTTTCGATTGCTCGCCAAGACCGATTTCAATTATCGGATAATCGGCAAAATACTTGCCGTAGATGCTGTTCACCGCTGTATCGGTTATGACAACAACCTGATTGGTAGGCAGATACTTCTTATAATTCAAAAAACTCTCGCCAACCAGTATTTGGGAATCGCCCAACTGCCCGTGTACTGAAATTGTTTTCATCTGTAAGTAGGAAAATGATGTGTCAACAATCAATTATTGTTCATTATTTCACTTTGCTTATTGATTGATTCTTGGTGAATTGCCTTGAATACTTTTGACAGAAAATCGGCGCTCAAATTATACTCAGCGCCTTTTTCCACCATTTTGTTAATAATTGAATCCCAACGGGTTGGTTGCAAAATGGTGATATTATGCTCTTTTTTATATTGGCCAATTTGCTCGGCGATTTTCATTCTGGCTCCAAGAGTTTTTAACAAATCGGCATCGCATTTGTCAATTTTCAGGCGAAGGTCGTCGAGCGATTCAAGTTGCGATGGTGTTAGCTCAACATCGCGAAGCACAAGGCTGCTTAGCAGTTTGCCAAGGTCGGCTGGAGTAAGTTGTTGTTTGGCGTCGCTCCACGCCTCTTTTGGGTTGCGGTGGCTCTCGATTATCAAGCCGTCGAAGTTAAGGTCAAGGGCTTTTTGCGATACCTCTTGCAGCAACTCGGTGCAACCCGATATATGCGAAGGGTCGCAAATCATAGGAATTTCAGGCATTCGGCGGCGGAACTCGATTGGCAACTGCCATTGTGGCACATTGCGGTAACGTGTTTTCTCAAACGATGAAAATCCGCGATGAATGGCTCCTACTTTTGTCAAGCCGGCATTAAGTATGCGTTCAACGGCGCCAATCCAAAGTTCGACATCAGGATTGACAGGGTTTTTTACAAGTACCGGAATATCAACACCTTTCAAGGCATCGGCAACTTCTTGCATTGCAAACGGGTTAGCTGATGTGCGTGCGCCAACCCAAAGTATATCGACACCGGCGCGCAAAGCCTCGTAAACATGTTTAACATTGGCGACTTCAGTAGCGGTGAGCATTCCCACTTCTGATTTTACCAATTTCAGCCATTCCAAACCAACTGAGCCAACGCCCTCAAACGAGTTTGGACGAGTGCGGGGCTTCCAGATTCCTGCGCGGAAAATTTCCACACCAATCTCTTTCAATCCGCGCGCTGTTTCAAGTACTTGGTCGGCAGTTTCGGCACTACAGGGGCCTGCTATTACTACTGGTCGCTTTGTGTTTTTAAGTATTCCCCATTGTGCAAGTGGGCTTTCTTGTGTATTCATTGTTTTAAGTTTTTAAGTTATTTCAGTTCAATATTTTAAGTATTGTTTAATTATTTCAGCACTCTACGTATTTTGTTGGCTTGGTCAATCATATCGTAAACCGCCTTATTGTTATCTTCCTCAATGTGCTTTTTGAAATCTTGAAGATATTTTATGTAAGTATCGAGCACGATGAGCACATTGTCTTTGTTTTGTTCAAAAATTGGTTGCCACATTGCAGCCGAACTTTTAGCAAGGCGAACTGTTGAGTCGAATCCGCCGG
>CALBPW010000482.1 GCA_937899145.1 uncultured Bacteroidota bacterium | reverse complement strand
CACACCCACAAACAATTTTTTGCGCATTGCCAAAAGTCCTTGCTCCGGGCGCACTTTTGCCGTCGGGTCGTTGTCATACTTTGGGTCGCCAACAGCGCCGTAAAGCACTGCATCACTCTCCATACAAAGTTGGTGTGTCGATTCAGGATAGGCATCACCATACGCATCAATGGCGCACGCACCCGTCAGAGCCTCTTTATATTCAAGTTCGTGACCGAATTTCTCACAAACGGCTTTTGTTACGTCAAGAGCCTGTTTCATCACTTCCGGACCAATTCCGTCGCCGGCTAAAACGGCAATTTTTAATTTTTTACCCATATTATTATATAAATTATCTGATTAACTGATTATAGAATGGACTTCGGACTTCAGTCGCAAAACTCCATAAAATTCTAATTTTCAATACTAAATCCTAACTTCTAACTCCTAATTATCCTTTCACGCCTACAAAAGTAACAAAATTGAAATGCTTGTGCAGTAATATTGTTTGTGAGAATCCAACATCGCGCATTAAATTGAGTTGATAATTTAAGGTTTGTGGAGTGTCCTCGGTCTCATATTTTTTCATAAAGAAATCAACCTCGTCCGGAACGTTTTTTTGTAATTCGCTACGCCAACCATTAAGCATAATTGCGTCAATTTCAGGCGTTTCGCCTATTACAATATCATTCACAAAAAACAATCCGCCACGCTTAAGAGCATCATAAACTCTGCCAAAAATCGATTCCCATTCTCGCTCTGTGCGCAAGTGGTGTAGCGTTGTTCCGGCTGTTATTATGTCAAAACATTGATAGCCGAAATCGATGGATTTATAATCGGCGTTTATTGCGATAATCTTTCCTGAAATTAAAGCCTGCACTCGTTTTTCAGCTTCCACTAACATTTTTTCGCTTAAATCGATAAGCGTATAGTTTGCCGTTGGAAATTGGCTTGCAAGTTTTACGGCATAGTTGCCGCCCCCGCAACCCAAATCCATAACCGATTGCGCGTCAGGGCACATTGCATGTGCCGTCTGCGCTACAAGTTCCATACACAACGGCGAATCTATAGCGGTTGATTGGCCTGTTTCGATATTCGTAAACCGTTCAACTTGCTCATTAAAATTTTGCCGTATTGTTTCAATAGATGATTTTTGCATTTGAGTTATTTTAGGAACACAGATGGCTACAATGTTCTTACAATGTCGAGATGTGATTTTTAAATTAGTTATAAATCGTAATTCAAAATTAGTTATAAATCGTAATTCAAAATTCGCAATTACCTTATCCCCTATTCCTCTATGATATTCAGCATCTTAATGGTTGCTTTGATGGCAGCCATTGTTTGGTCAGGGTCAAGACCGCGAGTGTGAAACTCAGTCTTCATCTGCCAAGTGATGGTCGTCTGAACAAGTGCGTCGGTGCGGCCTCCTGGCGGAATGGTTACATTGTAATCAACAAGTTTTGGCAACGGTTTATTTAAGTTGTTGTAAATCTTTTTTATACAGTTCATAAACGCATCGTACTGACCATCGCCGGAACCCGTTTCCTTATAAAGTCCGCCATCAATTTTTACCAAAACCGATACTATCGACTTCAAACCTTTAGCCGTGTTGAAACTGTAATTTACGACATCAACTTTGTCTTTAATTCGCTGACTACGAAGCACATCACTAATGATGAACGGCAAATCTTCTGGTGTTACGGTTTCTTTTTTGTCGCCAAGTTCGATGATGTGCTGCGTAACTTTGCGCATTGCTTCGTCATCAAGTTCGATGCCCATTTCTTCCAAGTTCTTCTTTATGTTGGCTTTACCCGATGTTTTGCCAAGCGCGTAAGTGCGACGCCGACCAAACCGTTCTGGCACAAGCGCATTGCAATAAAGGTTGTTCTTGTTATCGCCATCAGCGTGAATACCGGCCGTTTGCGTAAATACATTTTCGCCAATCAGCGGTTTGTTAATTGGTATGCGGATACCTGAAAACATCTCTACCATTCGGCTTACCTTATACAGCTTGCTTTCGTCGGCATTTACATCGTAGCCAAAATGGTCTTTTACAATGGCGATGATGCTTGAGATAGTAACATTTCCGGCACGCTCGCCAAGTCCGTTTATTGTGCCATGAAATGATGTTATGCCAGCCTTGATTGCCGCATAAACATTGGCTGTGGCAAGGTCGTAATCGTTATGCGGATGGAAGTCGAAATTAATGTCGGGATAACGGTTGCGCATTGCCGAAAGGTATGTGTATGTATCATCGGGATTTAAGATGCCGAGCGTGTCGGGCAACATAAAATGGCAGATACCCGAGTTTTTCAACGAATCGACAATAAAGTAAACATAATCAAGCGAATCCTTCATTCCATTCGACCAATCTTCGAGATAAATATTGACATTTATGCCACGCGCTGCAGCAAGCTCAATCGATTTT
>CALBPW010000481.1 GCA_937899145.1 uncultured Bacteroidota bacterium | reverse complement strand
CACAAGTGAAATGCGCTGGCGGACGCACCGATATGGTTGTGCAGATGCCCGACACCACATACGTTTTTGAGCTAAAACTCAATGGCACAGCTGCGGAGGCTCTCGAACAAATCAACTCAAACAACTATGCTTTGCCATATCAGTTTGAAGGTAAAAAAGTTGTGAAGATTGGCGTGGCATTCGACAAGGAGACTCGCACGCCGACGGATTGGGTGGTGGAGTAAATCCCCCTTGATTAACTCCTTTACAGGCTATCGCTTTTTCAAGTTTCTCACGGTTTGCCCTGCCTGACAGTTTTGTAAGGACTTCGCTTGCAAGTTTGTCTTTATCGTTCTCGTTGGAATTAATAATTTTTAATCACTACATTTACTCAAATTTTCATACATTTCACACTTAATTCTTAAAGTGATGACTGCCATAATGATATCCGTAGCGGTGTTGCCAGCGTTGATTCTGTGGATATACACTTATAAAAACGACACGCAGCGCGAGCCAATGTCGCAAATGGTCAAGGCTTTGCTCTATGGAATGGGTTTGGTTGCTTTGGCAGTTCCTATTGAAAAAGCAATCAGTTACCTGTTGTTTGGCGATGCTGAGCCAGAAACAATTTTCGGAACAACCATCAACGCTTTCTTTGTGGCAGCCATTCCCGAGGAGTGCCTCAAGCTGTTGGCGCTGTATATTGTGCTGCATAAAAATCCGTTTTTCGATGAGCATTACGACGGTATTGTCTATGCAGTGTGCGTGGGGCTGGGTTTTGCAGCAGTTGAGAATATCGGGTATGTTTTCACCGAACCCGACATTTGGTTGAATGTGGCCATTGTGCGCGCCCTGCTTGCCGTGCCCGGACATTATGCATTTGCGGTACTGATGGGCTATTACTATTCGCTTTGGTACTTCGGCGACAAATCGTGGAAAAATCTCGTGTGCATTCTTCTCGCCCCGATTCTTGCCCACGGCATATACGATGCCATTGCAATGTCGGGCGAAGTGTCGCCAGAGCTTGGCGGCATCAGTTCCATTTTGTTGATTTTCTTCTGTATAAAGATGCACAAGTTCGCCCATAGAAAAATGACGACACATATAATCAACGATTTAATAAAGATGGAGAACTAATATTATGCACATACTCTTCTGCCTTATCGGCCTAACAATAGCCATACTTATACGCTACAAACTACAAGACTTATCGAAAGCCACAAAGCAGAAAATCAGGCGTATAGCTCAAAATCCCGTAAAACTGCGCGGGTGCTTCGAAACTTGGAGTGCCAAATCGGCGAAAAAAACATCGTTCCACCTAGTCAAACGCGCCGTTGAATCCCACACGTCGGATATGGCCTTTGAATACGAGAATGGCAAAATAGTGCGCGATTACAGCCTTGTTGGTATTGTGCCGCGGAAAATCAGGGAGTTGGATACTGAAATCATAAGTTTCAAAGGTGATTTTGTGGCCGACAACGGCACTAAGCTCACCATCTACACTGCCTTTGATATGGAGGCATACGCAAGCGATACTATTATAAAGTGCATAATCAGTAACCGCAAGTATGGCAAAAAAGAGATTAACGCCGAAGTGTGGATCAATAGCGAAAATGACAAAGAATACATTATTGTGAATTTCCTCAACAGTCGAGCTTTACGGTTGCTGCACAAAACAAACAACAAGGTACGAACTCTTAACTTCTAACTTACATGAGCTTGGAAACTGTATATGCCGGGCGCGGAATCGCTAAACTATTTGAAAAATACATCTATCCGTGGATGAAGAAACACGGTGTCATCAGAATTTGGATTATCTGGACAGCCATCAACATTATCATTTGGGCAATCAGCTACCTGCTGTCGCCGCCCGACGAACGCAGTTATGTGGGGTTATGGCTGTCGCTTGCCAATCCGTTACTTCTTTTCCTACTACTGCTGTACGCTATCAAATATGTTCAGGAAAAACGTGAGCGCGAAAGGCGCGACATGGTGGAGCCAGCTTCGCGCGAAAAGAAAGTTGTGTGGTTCACTGCAACGGCGGCAGTGGTGCTGCTTGAGGTTGCGATTATTGCCACATACCTATACGCCAAGCCGTCATCAACACTCGTGAATATCAGCGGCACAAACCGTTTTGTGGTTTTCCTGATAAGTGCCTTGCTGCTATCCATGCCCTCCATATCGGCACTCCGCGCCCACTACACACCTAAGCGGCCAAAAGGGTTCGGAGCCTATATTTTTATCGTTATTGTCTATTCTGCCATTGCCGGTATGTTCAATATGGCTCTGGTTTACCCCAACTTTGTCGAATCGCACAACACGCCTAAAAAAATCGAGGCCGAGCAAACCACCGATGTTGAGATTTTGGAAGCCGAAATAGAAGTAACACATAGCTCGTCGAGTAGCAATAAGAGATATTACAAGAAGAACAATATCAAATTGATATACGACTCAACCACTTATTCGATAAGCGTGCACGACACCGTAATGGAATCGCTGCCCAACGGAAGCGCGGTGAGCGGCAGTGCCAATATAGCCTTGTTTGCTAAAGAGTTTTTCTGCCATAAGATTTTTGCAGGAAAGGCTAAGATGCGCTATGTCGAAGGGCGTTTGGGCTATCCGTGCGTCCTCGGATTCATAGCCACCGACTCGGACAACACCCTGCCTCCCGACCACAGAATCGAAGATATGAAAAAAACAGCAAAATGCGATAAAGAACATAATGCTTGATTATATCAACAACAGTAAGGAAGCAAAAGATTCAACAACCAAAATCGAATAGAAAATGAAATGCATCAACCCGCAATGTCGCCGAGAGATTGCCAACGACAGCCGATTTTGCTCCTACTGCGGTCAACCGCAGACTATCGATAATTCCACCCAGAATTGGCAGAAAAACGCTGACGATGAGCGTACCAAATACCTGAACATAGCACAGACACAAGGCACATTGGCGGCCGTAAAAGCGTATAAGGAAGACCACAATTGCAGCCTCCAAGAGGCCAAGAACAAGATTGACTCTTGGATGTCGCAAGGCAGAGGCGGTAACCAATCAAAAAAGTTCCGTCCGTACAAGGAATATGAGCAGATGATGCAACAGCGGCTAAAGTTACCGAATGCTGCTACGCTCATCATATATATGTTTCTCATAACGTTTTTTTCCATAATATTTTTAATAGTCAAAATCAGAAACAACTGAATTTCATATTATTCTCACCCCAC
>CALBPW010000480.1 GCA_937899145.1 uncultured Bacteroidota bacterium | reverse complement strand
CCATACCGATAGCCATTGTCGCCATGCGTCTTGCCGAGCGAGCAATGAAAAAGCAGACGCAAGGATTGAAATAAGCGATTTTATATCTTTAATTATTCGGGCTATTCGAGAATTTCGGGTAGCCCGGATTTTTTGTATTAATATCCATCTAACCTATATATAAGGCCGTATTTCTCCCTTTCGACTTTTAAATTTCAGGTGCACAGGTAAAAATCCTGTTTGCCATACTGCTAATTGTTAGTTTTATTACTGATATTTGACATAATCTATTTCAAATTTTAAATGTAATTTGTAACCGATTTTTAAAAATCTTAAAACATTAACAATGAATAGGAAACTGATTAATCTGCTTGGGGTGCTTTGTGCAAGCCCGTTGCTTTTGTTTGCGCAGGTTGAAGATGAAACCAATATGGTGCTCAACCCCAGTTTTGAAGAGTATGAAAAATGTCCGGAAGGCTACATTTACAACGACAAATCGCATAAGTTGATACCACATTGGACATATCCATCGTTCACAACACCCGACTATTTCAACAAGTGTAGCACGGGCGATGTGCGAGTGCCTGACAACTTTGCAGGCTATAGCCAACCACACACAGGCAAAGGCTATATGGGCGCAATCTTGACCGGCTCTGACCGCGATTATCGTGAGTATATTCAAGGCGAACTAAAATCGCCAATGAAATCGGGGCAAGTGTATTGCGTATCGTTTTGGTACAAACTGGCAAACGGCTCAATGTTTGCTGTTGACCAACTCAGCGTCTATTTTACCGAACAAAAAATTGCTAATGGCAACGAGAAATATTTGAGTTACAAATCGCAGCTGAACAACGAAGAAGGACTATTCCTCGACAATACCGAAGAATGGAAACATTATTGCATGCTATACACCGCATCGGGGAATGAGTCGTTCTTTATAATCGGAAACTTTAAAAACTACGAAAACACTAACTACGTGGTTACAGGCAAAGACACTAAAAACAAAAAAGGAAAATCGTACGCATATTATTTCTTCGACGATTTCGAAATTCGTCCGTTAACCGATTGCAATGTTTGCGCATGTGTGCCAAAAGGGCTTGAAACAGTGCTTGTCGATTCAATCTACACAGGCGGCTTAGACCCTGTAACAGGCAAAATCCAGCGCATTGTTGACGATGGTGTTATTAGTCTTGGCATTTCAGGCGGAACACCACCATATAATATTGTATGGTCGAACGGAGCAAAAGGACAAAAGTTAACTAACCTGCCAGCAGGCACTTACACCTATACCGTAACTGACCAAAACAACTGTCACAATAGCGGCAAAGTAACATTTGTGGCTCCTGAAATTCCCGACGACCCATTTACCGACGGCTTGCGGAATATAGAGGAAGGCTCAGCTCTGATTTTGAACAACATCTTTTTTGAAACAGGCAAAAGTACGCTGCTACCACAATCGAATGCAGAGCTTGATAAAGTGGCGGCTTTCCTTGCCGAAGGCACTGTCAGCCAAATCGAAATTAGCGGACACACCGATAATGTCGGCTCAGCTGAACTTAATCAGAAACTTAGTCAAGCGCGCGCTCAAGCGGTTGTTAACTACTTGATTTCAAAAGGTATAAACCCATCAATGCTGCAAGCCAAGGGATATGGCAAAACCCGTCCTATCGATACAAACCTAACAGAGCAAGGCAAAAGCAATAACCGTCGTGTAGAATTTTTCGTCCTAAAAAAATAATCTGACCAACTATGAAACATTATATATCAATATTGGTTGCAATAGTATTTGCAACATCGGCAATGGCGCAAAAACCAGCCAAAGTGTTTGACGATGTGTTTTCAGGTATGGATGCCAAAACCCAAACCGACATTGATAACAACTTTAATAAGGCACGTATCAGTTTTGATAAAGTGCTGTTGAAAGACCCGGAAAACGCTATGGCACACATGGGTTTATCGGTTGTTTACTCGTTCGATAAATATTCGCTGAAAGATTATTTTCTTGCATGGCAGCATTTTCAGAAAGCCGAAGCCGCAATTGCATCATTTACGCCTGATGACGAAGAAGTGTTGAAAAATTATTTCTTTAAACAGAAAAAAGAACGCAGAGGTAACCCTCTTAAAAAGAATATGGATATTGAACATAATTTGGTTGAAGATAAATTGATAAAATTCGTCAGAGAGGAGAATAACCTTCAATATGCCGAGAAATTTTTGGAGGAATTTCCAACATCGAAATATTACAATAATGTTGTACATATCCGCAATTATATCGAATTTCGTGCGGCTGAAAATGCAGGAACGGTTGAGGCTTTCAATGTTTTTCTGAAAAAATATCCTGAATCGGCACAAGTGAAAATAGCCACCGAAGAACGCGACCAACTGGCTTTTGATAAAGCCAAAGAAACTAATAGCTATGCGGCTTTCAAGGATTTTGTCGATAACTATCCAAACGCCATTCAGTACGAAGAAGCCAAAAAACAACTTGGTATTTTAGCATACGACGAAGCCGCAAAAAAGCATACATTGGCTGCTATTGATGAGTTTATTCAAAATTTTCCAAATTCGCCTAAAATGCCTGAGGCTAAGCTGCTTAAGCGGCAATTACTTTTCGAATGGGCAAAACAAGTTAACAGCATTGACGCCTATAATAAATTTGTTGAGCAATACCCTGAAGGAGAGATGTTTGTCGATATTTTCAACCTGAAATCGGCAGCTCTCGGACAATCAATAGCAGCAGAATTGCCGGCTGATAACTATAAGATTGTCAGAGCTTTCGATAATAAAAATACCCGCGACCATGGAGGCGCAATTGCAGTTTACTCAAATGGTGCGGTGCAACTGATAGCCAACACACCATCGGTTAATGATGATATGGACGACGTTTGGATGATAAAACTTGATGCCGAAGGCAAAATGGTGAAAAACGACATTATCGGTAACGATTTTATTGACCATGTTAATGTGATGACAATCAGCGGTTTGCGTTCCGGCCAGTCGGCTATGATCACTGCCCTGTATAAATCTGCAGCAGATCGGAAGA
>CALBPW010000479.1 GCA_937899145.1 uncultured Bacteroidota bacterium | reverse complement strand
TCTTCCGATCTAAAGGGAGGAGATATTTTGAACAATTTATATCACAGAAGATTAAGGGATTTATTGAATAGATTATATCAAAAATTAAGAAAAGATTATAGACCTTTATTATTAAGTAAATTATATGAAAAATTGAGTGAGCCAAGAACATCTCTGAGGGAATGCTTTGATCGATGGAGAAGATTATGTGAAAAAGAAGCAGAACATATAAATATAAATAGCTATAAAGCGAAAATAATAGATATTAATATAAAGAATGTAAAAAATAGAAATGATAGAGAAAAATTGATGAGAGCGTTCTTCCAATGGAGAGACATGAGTAAAAAAGATGAAGAATATTATCCAAAAATAAATAATTTATTAAATACCATAGCAAAAAATGTTAAAAATAATGCTGTTAAAGAACCTTTTGATAAAATCAGGAATAGTAAGAATCCAACAAGATATTTACAAAAATTATTAAAGAACTATAAAAACCAGGAACAAAGAGCTTTGAGAGATAAAATGAGAAACCTTTTAGGAAGATGGAGAAAAAATACTCTGGATGGAAATGCTAAACAATTGAAGACTAGAATGTTATATAATCTAAAAGTATATTTAAATGAAAATGATAAAAAGAAATTGCTATCTAAATATTTCACTAAATGGAGATATGGTAGTAGAAAAAAAGAACTAGATATCAATTTCATTAAAGGATTAGATAAATTAACAGAAGTATTTAAAGCTCCTAATAGGAAAATAATTTATGAAATGTATAAAACAAAAATAAAAAAAGTATTGAAAAAAGAAGGAGCAAATAATTTATTTAAAGCTGTTGATAAGAACAAAAAAAATTTGTTACATTTATATTTTTTAAAATGGTGGAAAAGAAGCACTAAAATAGATCCAAATCGTACTACTAAAATAAAAACAAAAATAAGAAGAATAATTAAATATAATGATACTGAACCTTTAGCCAAAGCTTTTCATACTTGGCAAAAGAAAATACAATTAATTAAATTAAAAGAGAAAGATTTATATCATGCAGCAAAAACAATTTTGAGTGCCTTAAGAGATAATGATAAAAAAAATTTAAATTTTGCCATGAGTAGATGGAAAAAGCAAATTCAACTTATCAGAGAACAATACTTAAAAAGTTTGCTGGTTAAACAAATTGCAACATCTCAAAAAGTGAAAGAAAAAATGAACAACGAAGCAAAACTGAGAGCAGCCTTATTAAAATGGAGAGCGAATTTAATAAGTTTAGATTACTTGAATAAAATCAAACAAATCAGAAAGGGATGCAAATTGTTTAAATTAGGCTTAAAAAAAATGCATGAAAAAGATATATTAGATAAATTGAATAATTTGGCAAAGGAAAATAAGAAAAAAAATTTATTAAAAAATATTGTCAACAAAATTATACCTGATTTAGAAAATTACCAAAAAAAGAGGGTTTTAGATACATGGAAAAGCAAATTAGAAGATACACCTAAAATGAAAAATAAAATAAAACAATTATTCGAGGATTATTTATATTCAGATCATGTTCATAATGGTCTTTTTAAAGAACCAAAAGATGATATCATAAAAATGCTTAAAGGTTATAATGATAAGAAAAATGATGCTATTATATCAATTTTGACGTTTTTACATTTTTGTGCATATTGAGATTGTCTTGTGAAAGACATGGGCGGTTTTCTTTACTTTTCTTAAGTTTTGTGCCGAATACCCGCGCGAGGTCTCGGGGAAATACGGGAAAATGACGTTTTTAGTATTGGAGTAAGTTCAAAAAACAATTTTCAACTATTTAAACAGATTACTATATTTGCAACCCCAAAATCGGAGTTGGGAGTCAATAAAATGGTTGCTTTTACGTTATCGTAACGTATCGAGTTAAATTTATGAGAAATAAAATCATATCATTCGTTGCTATCTTGTTGATAAGCATAGTATTTACTAATTGTAGCGAGTATTACAGAATACAAAAAAGCGGCGATTACAATCTGATGTATCAAAAGGCTGTCGATTACTACAATTATGAGGATTATTATCATGCGAAAATGCTTTTTGATGAAGTAGTTAACGTGATGAAAGGTAATGAAAAAGGCGAAAATGCTTTGTTTCTTTATGCCCAATGCCATTACAAGCAACACGATTACACAATGGGAGCCTACTATTTCGAACTTTTCTACAACACATATCCTTTTGGCGAAAAAACCGAAGAAGCTTATTTTATGTCGGCTTACTGTTACTACAAAGATTCACCGCGCCCTTCGCTCGACCAAACTTGCACCCGCAAAGCGATAAATGCAATGCAGACATATATTAATAAGTATCCGCAGAGCACACGCATCGACGAAGCAAATAACATAATTACTGAAATGCGGCAAAAATTGGAACTTAAATCGTACGAAAACGCAAAACTATATTATAAACTTGGCGAATATCAGGCAGCTACGATAACACTTAAAAACAGCTTAAAAGAGTACCCCGATACAAAATACCGCGAAGAATTGATGTATCTTGTAGTGAAATCGAATTTTATGCTTGCCGAAAATAGCGTTGAAGACAAAAAAGCCGAACGCTATCAAAGCACCGTAACAGAGTATTATTCATTTATCGACGAATTCCCACAATCGCAGTATATACCTGAGATTGAAGAAATTTATAACCAATCAGTAAAACAGATTAAAAATTTATAACAATGGATTTCAAAAAAAGCACTGCTCCTGTGAGCACAATCACACGCGATGTACGACCAATCGAAAACGAAACAGGCAATCTGTATGAAAGTGTGGTGGTTTTGTCGCGCCGCGCAAATCAAATCTCGGTTGAAATTAAAGAGGAACTTCAAAAGAAATTGGAGGAATTTGCATCGTACACCGACAATCTTGAAGAAGTTTTTGAAAACCGCGAGCAAATTGAGATTTCGCGCTTCTACGAAGGCCTGCCAAAACCAACCGCCTTGGCCATCGAAGATATGCTCGAAGACAACATTTATTGGCGTAAACCTGAAGCAGAATAGTTTTGACGCTATCGGGCAAAAACATATTACTTGGCATAACAGGCGGTATCGCTGCCTATAAATCAGCCTATCTTACACGGTTGCTCATAAAACAAGGTGCAATCGTGAAAGTGGTGATGACCCCTACGGCTAAACAATTTATTACGCCTCTGACACTCGCAACCCTATCACAGAATCCCATTCTGGTTGACTTCTTTAATTCCGAAAACGGCGGGTGGAATAGCCACGTAAGCCTTGGCTTATGGGCCGATGCAATGATAATTGCTCCTGCAACCGCCAACACCATTGCAAAAATGTCAAACGGCATTGCCGATAACTTGCTGACAACAAGTTATTTATCGGCTCGGTGTCCCGTGTTTGTCGCTCCGGCAATGGATTTAGATATGTTTGCGCACCCCGCAACCCGGCGCAATATTGCCGCATTAAAAAACATCGGGAATATTATTATTGACGCCGATGAAGGTGAGCTTGCAAGCGGCTTGACGGGCAAAGGTCGAATGGCAGAACCAGAAAAAATTGTTGCTGCCGTTTCCGATTATTTTGAGCAAAGCAATCAGCTTGCCGGTAAAACGATAATGATAACCGCCGGACCAACTTACGAAAATATTGATCCTGTGCGATTTATCGGCAATTACTCGTCGGGTAAAATGGGATTTGCACTTGCTGTGGCAGCTGCTAATCGAGGCGCTGACGTGATATTGATAAGCGGACCTGCACGGTTGAAAATCAATAATTCACGCATTCAGCGAATAGATGTTACTTCGGCAGAGCAGATGTACGAGGCTTGCAAATCGAATTTTGAAAAATGCGATGCGGCCATAATGGCAGCCGCAGTAGCTGATTATCGCCCTGTCAATGTATCGGAACAAAAAATAAAAAAAGCCGATAACGCATTGACAATCACGCTTGAAGCAACTCCAGATATTGCGAAATTGTTGGGACAGCAGAAATCTGACAGGCAACTATTGATTGGCTTTGCGCTCGAAACCGAAAATGGGCTTGCCAATGCTACCGAGAAACTGAAAAAGAAAAATCTCGATTTCATTGTTTTGAATAGCGCAAACGAGTTGGGAGCAGGTTTCAATACCGATACAAATCGAATTACCATCTTAAAAAAGAATGGCGAAAAGATTGATTATCAGCTTAAAAGTAAAAATGAAGTGGCTAACGATATTATCGACCAAATGATTGTTGCAGCAAATGAAATTGATAAATAAAATATTGATAATCAGTTTGATGTTGCTTGCCGTTAACCAGTTGGCAGCGCAAGAACTCGAAATCCGTATTCAGGTCAATCATACGCAATTGCAGGGCGCCAATACGTCAAAATTTGAGGAATTGCAAAAAAGCCTCACTGAATTTGCGGCGAACCAGATTTGGACAAACAATGTTTTCAAGCCCGAAGAACGCATAAAGTGCAATATTCTGTTTAACATAACAAAAGAAGTTTATACCGACGAATTTCAGGCTACAATGCAAATAATATCGAGCCGGCCTGTGTATGGTACAGGTTACGATAGCCCAATGCTGAACATACTCGACCGAAATATTCAATTTAAATACAGCGAAGGCAAAACTCTGATTTTCGACGAAAACACACATAGCGAACTGACATCATTGGTCGCCTATTATGTTTACATAATATTGGGTTTTGATTACGATTCGTTTTCAAAACTTGGCGGAACACCATATTTTGAAAAAGCCCAAAAAATTGTTACCACCGCACAAAGTTCAAACTATACAGGTTGGAAATCGTTTGAGGATAAGAAAAACCGGTATTGGTTGGCAGAAAACCTGATGAACTCAGTCTATTCGCCAATTCGCGAGTATTCTTATAAGTATCATCGCCTTGGCTTAGACTTGATGAGCACGCGCCTTGTTGATGGTACAAACTCGATAGCTGAAGGAATGAACGACTTGCTGAAAGTTCATCGGCAGAAATCGGCATCGTACTTGATGCAAGTTTTTATGGATGCCAAAGCCGATGAAATTGTGAATGTTTTTTCGGGTTCAACTGACCAAGCACAACAGAATAAGGTGTACAATATTTTGAAGGAGATTGACCCTGCAAATATTAACAAGTACGATAAAATCAAAAAGAAATAATCAGATAATCAACAATTTATGTGGATTGCCGATAGATGGAAAGATTATCAAGCGATTGATTGTTCGGGTGGCGAAAAACTTGAACGCTGGGATAAATACACGCTTGTTCGCCCCGACCCGCAAGTTATCTGGAATACACCAAAAACCGAACCTCGCTGGCGTAAAATGAATGGGCATTACCATCGTAGCAAGAGTGGAGGCGGAGAGTGGGAGTTTTTCAATCTTCCGCAAGAATGGTCAATTCGCTATAATCTGATTATAGGTAAACAATTGACTTTCAGATTAAAACCTTTCAGTTTTAAACATACTGGCGTTTTCCCTGAACAAGCCGTCAATTGGGATTGGTTTTCGCAATTGATTGCAGATGCCAAAAAAACTGATTCAAGCAGAAAAATCAGCGTTTTAAATATGTTTGCTTACACAGGAGGCGCAACAATAGCTTCGGCAGCAGCGGGGGCAAGTGTTACGCATGTTGATGCGGCAAAAGGAATGGTGGCGTGGGCGCGTGAAAATGCTGCCGTTTCGGGTTTGTCCGAGGCTCCAATCCGCTGGATTGTTGACGACTGCGTAAAATTTGTTGAACGTGAAATCCGTCGTGGCAATAAATACGATGCCATTATAATGGATCCGCCATCGTATGGGCGTGGACCAAAAGGCGAAATTTGGAAGATTGAAGATAATATTTTCCCTTTGGTCCAATTGTGTGCGCAATTGTTAAGCGATAATCCCTTGTTCTTTCTAATTAACTCATATACAACAGGTTTGCAGCCGGCTGTACTCTCTTATATGCTAAATACTGCATTATTAAATTTTGGCGGAAAAGTGGATGCAAGTGAAGTGGGCTTGCCTGTGTTCTCAACCGGATTGGTTTTGCCTTGTGGCGCAAGCGGAAGATGGCAAAAATGATAATGATAAATGAAGAATAAGGAATGAAGAATAAGGAATGAAGAAAACGAATTAAAGATAAATACCTGATAGTTAAAAAGATAAATTCTAAAAAATCTTATTTTCATCTCAAAACTTTCTGAACGTTCTAAACATTAATATCTAAACTTTCTAACCTTTTTCAATGACTTATCGCGAAACTCTCGATTTTTTGTTTACACAATTTCCTGCATATCAGCAAATTGGCAGTAAGGCTTACAAAGAAGGTCTTGATAATACGCTTGCTCTTGATGCTTATTTTGGACATCCGCATACTGAATTTAAAACGATACATGTGGCTGGCACTAACGGAAAAGGCTCTGTATCGCACACTATAGCTTCGGTTTTACAGAGTGCAGGCTACAAAGTTGGACTTTACACATCGCCACATTTGAAAGATTTTCGCGAGCGGATTCGCATGAATGGCGCAATGATTTCGGAACCGGAAGTTGTGAGTTTTGTTGAACATAATATTGCTGAAATAAAACAGATACAAGCTTCGTTTTTCGAGATAACAACTTTAATGGCGTTTGACTGGTTTGCCCGCTGTGGCGTTGATGTTGCGGTTGTCGAAGTCGGTCTTGGAGGCCGCCTCGATTCTACAAATATCATCACGCCAATAGTTTCAGTAATTACTAACATAAGTTTTGACCACACTGCTATGCTTGGCAACACATTGGCTGCCATTGCAGGCGAGAAGGCAGGCATAATTAAACCCGAAGTGCCGGTCGTTGTTGGTCAAACCGATGCTGAAACCGAACCTGTTTTTCGGACCAAAGCAAAATCGACAAATTCGCAAATTGTTTTTGCCGACCAGATACGTAAAGTAACAAATGCTGAACAAACTGCTGACAAACAGATTGTCAGTATTGATAAGAATGACCATTTGGAATTTTCTGGATTAGAACTTGATTTGTCGGGCAATTATCAGCAAAAAAATATTTTAACAACTTTAGCCGCAATTGATTTTATAAAAAGATATTTTATTGTTAATGAAGATGATATACGCGCAGGCGTAGCGTCTGTTGTGAGTTCAACAGGTTTAAAAGGTCGCTGGCAACGGCTTGGAGATAATCCAACAATTATTTGCGATACAGGGCACAATGATGACGGAATCAGACAAATTGCCAGTCAACTTAAATTACAGAAATATAACAAGTTACATATAGTTATTGGAATGGTTAGCGATAAAGACCATGCAAAAGTTTTGTCGCAATTGCCCACTGATGCTATCTACTATTTTACAAATGCGCAAATACAACGCGCGTTGCCAGCCGCGCAATTGGCGGAAAAGGCTGCGGCTTTTGGTTTGCGAGGCAATTGTTACACCGATATTCCAACAGCCATTAGTGCGGCAAAAGCAAACGCAGCTCCCAACGATTTTATTTTTATTGGAGGCAGTACGTTTACCGTTGCTGAAATTCCCGATTTGTAATTGTCACGTTTTTTTTGCCGCTTTGTAATATGTCTTAAAATCAATACAATACAGATTTAACATGAAATTATCTTTGTCCAAATCTCGAAAAGAAATCGACTTTTGGACAGCCATCCGAAATTATTTTTGTCCAAATTGTATAAAAAAGTAAGATTTGGGCAGCGCCTGTAGCGAGTTTGTTTTCTTTTGTCATTTTGTCAGTAAAATATCATTTTTAATGACAGAAAGTCTTGTTTGCTTTTTTTAGGGAATAAATGTGTTACTTGTTGGTTATCACTAATATACCAACAAATTATTCAGGCTTAAATGTTAGTGGCTTGAATTTTGAAAAAGATTGCGGCAAACAACAAAAAAATTACAGCTATGAATACGAATAATCTTACAGTCAAAGGTCAGGAAGTTTTGGAGAAAGCTTTCAATCTTGCACAAGCCGAAGGTAATCAGGCTGTTGAGACTGGTCATTTGCTCAAAAGTTTGCTAACCGAAGAGCAAAACATCAGCCTTTACATTCTGCAAAAACACAATATTGCTCAGCAATCGCTTTTAAACATCACCGAAAGTATAATAAAATCGTACGCAAAGGTGTCGGGTGGCGATTTGTATTTGTCTTCTAATCTTAATTTGTTGCTAAATAGTGCAATGCAAGCCGCTACCAAAAATGGCGACCAGTTTGTTTCTGTTGAACATCTATGGGCGGCATTTTTCAGCGTCAACGACCAAGTTTCGAAATTGCTGAAAGACCAAGGAATGAGTCAAAAATCAGTTGAAAATTGCATAAAGGAAATCACTAAAGGTGAGAAAGTTACAAGCCAAACCGCAGAGGAAACTTATATGGCGCTGTCGAAATACGCGCGCAACCTTAACGAGCAAGCCGCAAGCGGCAAACTCGACCCCGTGATTGGCCGTGATGATGAGATACGGCGTATCTTGCAAATACTTAGCCGACGGACGAAAAACAACCCAATATTGATAGGTGAACCCGGAACAGGAAAAACCGCCATTGCCGAAGGTATTGCACA
>CALBPW010000478.1 GCA_937899145.1 uncultured Bacteroidota bacterium | reverse complement strand
AGCGTATTTCGGAGCTCTGACATTTTTTGATTTTTTAATAAATCTTCCCATATCAAATTTATGTAATAGTCTGTATTTTTGTCTATATGTTCAAAAACATCTCTTGCTATATGACCAGTTGACACATCCTTAAACTGTTTATTAAAATAAAAAATCTTCCTTTTGACTAAAGGATTTCTGTCAATTATATGTTGCTCATGTGCTCTTAATATACTTGAATTTAGTTGAGTTTGTTTATATTTTTCAATATTGAAAATTTCCGCAACAACAAATCATATTTTTAATTTCAAAATTGATTTTTATGTTAATTTGCAACTAAATACGTACAGAATACGCGTCGATATAAAATATTAAAAATCAAACAAATAACAGAATATGGTAAAACATGTGATTCTTTGGCAACTGAAAGACGAACTATCGGAAACCGAAAAACAAAATACAAAGCAGCTAATAAAATTAGGACTTGAAGGCTTGGCAGGCAAAGTGCCGGGACTTATCGATATTAAAGTGAATATCAATGGTTTATCAACATCGAATGCCGATGTGATGCTTGACTCGACACTTGAAAGTTTTGATGCTCTAAAAGGATATGCCGTCCACCCTGCACATGTGGCTGTTGCTGAATCAGCTGTTAAGCCAAACACCAAGTTGCGTGTTTGTATGGATTTCGAAATTTAAAATTCCAATGTGCATTTAACTATTCAAAATTGCTCAAATCGACAATTATTCTTCGATTTTCAAAAAATAGTTGTATAATTGAATAGTTTTAATGCGCAACATTATGCTACACAAAATTAGAATAGTTTTAGCTGTGCTTTTTTACACAGCAATAACCCTATTGTTCCTTGATTTCACAGGAACTATCGGACGCTATTTTGGTTGGATGGCCAAGATTCAATTTCTACCAGCCTTATTAGCTGCAAATGTGGGAGTTACTGTTGGTTTGCTATGTCTGACACTCGTTTCTGGTAGAATTTATTGTTCGGTAATTTGTCCGATGGGCGTCATGCAAGACATCATTGCCTTTTTCGGCAAAAAAAGCAAGAGAAACCGATATAGTTACTCGCCTGCCCGCAAGTGGTTACGCGTGATTGTCTTGGTTGTTTTTTTGGCGACGATATTGCTCCCCGGCGCAAGCATTGCTGCACATTTGATTGCGCCTTATAGTGCATACGGGCGTATTGCCGCCAATCTGCTGCAACCTATTTATCTACTTTGCAACAACGCGCTTGCCGCCATTGCCGAGCACTACGGCAGTTACGCATTTTATAGCGTCGATATTTGGCTGAAAAGTTTTGCGTCGCTCGCAATAGCCACCGTAACATTGGTTATCATTGGC
>CALBPW010000477.1 GCA_937899145.1 uncultured Bacteroidota bacterium | reverse complement strand
ATACGAGATAAGCTAGTGACTGGAGTTCAGACGTGTGCTCTTCCGATCTAAAAAGCTTGGTCAGCAATGGTTGTTATGGTGTAAGTTACTCCTTCGTTTTTTACTTCCGACGATATAACAAGGTTTTCTGGCAAATCTTCGCCCGAAGAACAAACCGAGACATTGGATGTGCCTTCAATAACTGTGTATTCCAAATCATCGATGATGAAAGTAGTCTGCGCCCACGCCTGCCCGACAAGCATTGCGGCAAACAAAAGAGTGAAAATGCGTTTCATTTTTATATTGCTTTTTCTATTCATAATCAACACTTATATGCAATTGGCAAATGTACGAAAAAAGTGCTGGAAAGGAATGATTTTGCTGGATGGCAAAGGAAAAAAACAGATTTGTGAAAACCACTGTTGTCTGTGTTCACGTTTGATATTGGAACTGCGCGGGAACCATCTGCATTTCAACAAAAAAAAATCCCCGCTACCATAATTCAGTAGCGGGGATTTTTGCATTATCAATCTTAAGTTGAATTATCCGCCGAAGTTGTCGAAGCGTATCATTTCGTCTTCAACGCCAAGGCTGTGCAGAAGGTCGAGGACGGTTTTTGCCATCATCGGTGGTCCGCACAAGTAGTACTCAATATCTTCGGGCTCTTCGTGAGCTTTCAAGTAAGTGTCGCCCATAACCGGTGCAATAAATCCGGCGGTGTACTTCACGCCAAGTTGGTCGGCTTTCGGGTCGGGACGGTCGAGTGCCAAGTGGAAGTGGAAGTTAGGATATTCTTTCTCTAATTCAAGGAAATCTTCCATAAAGAATACTTCGTCAATGCCACGTGCGCCGTAGAAGTAGTGCATTTCGCGGTCGCGAGTATGCAGAGTTTTGAGCATGTGCATAATCTGTGCGCGCAGCGGGGCCATACCGGCGCCACCGCCAACCCAAATCATCTCGCGTTTGCTGTCGAATACTGGGTGGAAATCGCCGTAAGGTCCGCTCATTATTACTTTGTCGCCCGGTTTCAGGCTGAAGATGTAGGTTGATGCTATGCCGCAAGGCACATCTTGAAAGCCCGGACCTTGTTCTTTTGGTTTGAATGGCGGAGTTGCGATACGCACCGTAAGGGTGATGATGTCGCCCTCGTCGGGGTAGTTGGCCATTGAGTAGGCGCGGATTGTTGGAGTATCGTTTTTCTGATGCAAACCGAACAAGCCAAATTTCTCCCAAACAGGAACATAAAGGTCGCCAATCAGGCTGCGGTCAAAGTCGGCATAGTTGACGTCGTACTCTGGAATGCGGATTTGAGCGTATGAGCCCGGAATGAAGTCCATGTGTTCGCCTGCTGGCAATTTAACTTTGAACTCTTTGATGAACGAAGCCACGTTTTTGTTGCTGATAACCTCGCATTCCCATTCTTTAACGCCAAGCACCGATTCGGGTACTTTGATAACCATATCGCTTTTAACTTTAGCTTGGCAGCCCAAACGCCAGTGGTCTTTGATTTGTTTGCGGGTGAAATGACCTTTTTCAGAGTCAAGAATTTCGCCGCCGCCTTCAAGTATTTGGCATTTGCATTGTCCGCATGAGCCTTTTCCGCCACATGCCGATGGAAGGTAGATGCCTTCGTTGGCCAATGTTGATAGCAGGCTTGAGCCCGATTCCACTTCAACTTCTTTATCGCCATTGATGGTGATTTTTACTTTTCCCGATACTACAAGGTATCGTTTTGCCACCAATAGGATAATTACAAGCAATAATATGATGACAAGGAACACACAGATGCTTGCCAATATTAATTTCATATCCATTGTCTTACTTCTTTGTTAATTACATTTTTAAGCCTGAAAAACACATAAACGACATAGCCATCAAGCCTACAGTGATGAAGGTGATGCCAAGTCCGCGCAAAGGAGCAGGGACATTTGAATATGCCATTTTTTCACGTACGGCTGCAAGTGCCACAATAGCAAGCAACCAACCAATTCCTGAGC
>CALBPW010000476.1 GCA_937899145.1 uncultured Bacteroidota bacterium | reverse complement strand
AGAGTGCACACATTCCAATAATTTTTGGGCAACACCAATATTTATTTATATTCGCAAGTTATTTATCGACAGAAATGAAAGACAAAATTGTCATAATACCAACCTACAACGAGAAGGAAAACATTGAAGCGATACTACGGAAAGTAATGTCGCTTGAAGGCGATTTCAATGTACTTGTTGTTGAAGACAATAGTCCAGATGGCACCGCAGCCATTGTAAAAGAATTGATGTCCGAATTTCCCGAACGTATTTTTATAAAAGAACGGAAAGGCAAGCTTGGCTTAGGGACCGCCTATATTGAAGGTTTCAGATGGTCGTTGGCAGAAGGTTACGAGTACATTTTTGAAATGGATGCCGACTTTTCGCACAATCCTGACGACTTGATAAATCTGCACCACGCATGCTCGCACGGAGCCGATGTTGCCATTGGCTCACGCTACATTTCGGGCATAAACGTTGTTAATTGGCCAATGGGACGCGTACTGATGTCGTACTACGCATCGGCATACGTTCGCTTAGTAACACGCATGAAAGTGCGCGACACCACAGCCGGCTTTGTTTGCTACCGCCGCGAGGTGCTTGAAACACTTGATTTAGACAACATCAAATTTAAAGGCTACGCTTTTCAGATTGAAATGAAATTTACCGCATGGAAATTTGGTTTCAAAATAATTGAAGTGCCAATCATATTTACCGACCGTAAAAAGGGCAAATCGAAAATGAACGGTGGCATTTTTAGCGAAGCTGTATTTGGTGTTATCCGTATGAAATGGCGCAGCCTATTCCGCAGCTATAAACGCGAAAAAAACGCCTGATTTACAATTCAATGAAAACGCTCATAAAAAACGGCACAATTGTCAACAATGGGCAAAAATTCAAAGGGCACATTCTTATTGACGGCGACACAATTATCTATGCAGGTACTGATTTACCGGAAAACCAATCTTATACTCAAATAATTGACGCTGAAAATAAATTCGTGCTTCCGGGAGTTATTGACGAACATGTGCATTTTCGTGAGCCGGGACTAACACACAAAGCCGATTTTGAAACGGAATCGCGCGCTGCCATCGCAGGCGGTGTAACATCGTTTATGGATATGCCAAACGTCAATCCCCAAACAACTACAAATCAATTACTTAACGAACGTATCGAGTTAGCGTCAGAAAAGTCGCTTGCGAATTTTGCATTCTACTTGGGCGCCACCAATAATAACATTGACGAAATACGGAAAGCCGACACCAGAAAAGTGTGCGGAATAAAAGTATTTATGGGGTCATCAACAGGCAATATGCTTGTAGATGAGCAAAATATGCTTGAATCGATTTTTGAAGAATCGCCTTGCGTGGTTGCCGTTCATTGCGAAGATGAGCAAATTATAAAAGCAAACTTGGAACTTTATCGAAGTAAATACGGCGACAATGTTTTGCCTGCCCATCACCCACTAATTCGCACTGCCGAAGCCTGCTACAAATCGACCGCAAAAGCCGTTGAATTAGCCACAAAGCATAACACTCGCTTACATATTGCACATTTGTCAACCGCCAAAGAACTTGAATTTTTCAGCACTGCCCCATTGAGTGAAAAACAAATAACCGCCGAAACTTGTCCACATTATCTCTATTTCGACAGTCAAGATTATGATAAATTTGGCTATCGCATAAAATGCAACCCTGCAATAAAAAATGAAGAAGACAAATTGGCACTTATTGCCGCATTAAACTCTGGCAAAATCGACACTATCGCCACAGACCACGCCCCTCACCTGCCATCGGAAAAATTTGGCGAGACATATTTCAAATCGGCATCAGGCATGCCAACCATTCAACATTCGCTTATCGTAATGCTTGAATTATGTAAAAAAGGATTGCTTAATATCGAAACGATAGTGCGGAAAATGTGTCATGCACCAGCAAATCTTTATCGCATCGAAAAACGTGGATACTTAAATGCAGGCTACAAAGCCGATATTACAATTGTCGATTTTAATCAACCTCAAACCATAACTACCGATAATATTTTGTATAAATGCAAATGGACACCATTTGAAAATCAAACTTTTAACTCAACTGTCACACACACTTTTGTGAACGGGAATTTGGTTTATCGCAATGGCGAATTTGTATCGGAGGAAAAAGGTAAAGCACTGATTTTTGAGAGATAAAAAAATCCCCCACGCATTGCGCAGAGGATTTTCTATTTGAGTATCAATATTCTACATCAAGTGAAAAGCTACCGTTAAGCCTGCCATCACAATTGAGACCATACTCATCAGTTTGATAAGAATGTTGAGCGACGGACCCGAAGTGTCTTTGAACGGGTCGCCAACGGTGTCGCCAACCACGGTGGCCTTGTGGCAATCGGAACCTTTGCCGCCAAAATTGCCTTCCTCAACATACTTTTTAGCATTATCCCATGCGCCGCCTGCGTTGGCCATAAACACGGCCAGAACAAATCCGCAGCCCAATCCGCCAATCAGCAAACCAAGAACGCCGCCAACGCCAAGTATTACGCCAACTGCTATCGGGACAATGATTGCCAAGAGCGATGGGAACAGCATCTCGTGCTGTGCGCCCTTAGTCGAGATTTCAACGCAGCGAGCATAGTCGGGGTCGGCTTTACCTTCAAGAATACCGGCTATTTCGCGGAACTGGCGGCGAACCTCCTCAACCATTTTTTGTGCAGCGCGGCCAACGGCGTTCATTGTCAATCCGCAGAACAGGAACGCCATCATTGCGCCAATAAACACGCCAACCAGAACAATCGGATTCATAAGATTCACGTTGTAGGCTTCCATAAAATCGATAAGTGTTGCTTTAGCAGCCTCAACACCGTTTGGCAATGTTTCGCCAACGCGCACAAGTGCCATTTTTATTTCCTCGACATACGAAGCCAAAAGAGCCAAAGCGGTAAGTGCCGCCGACCCAATAGCAAAGCCCTTTCCTGTGGCGGCAGTGGTGTTGCCCAGAGCGTCGAGAGCGTCGGTGCGCTTCCTGACTTCAGGTTCCAGACCGCTCATTTCGGCATTTCCACCTGCATTGTCGGCAATGGGTCCGTATGCGTCGGTGGCAAGTGTTATGCCAAGTGTCGAGAGCATTCCGCCAGCAGCAATGCCGATTCCG
>CALBPW010000475.1 GCA_937899145.1 uncultured Bacteroidota bacterium | reverse complement strand
GACAGCACAAAACTTTCAGCTGTATTTGAACAAGTATCAGGTGTTACCATTCGTACAACAGGTTGTTCAGATTCTTGGAATGCTCAATTCAACCCACCTACATGGTTTACGAGTTTGAAAAAGGAAGGCAAGTCTTTCAAAATCTCATTTGATGCTAAATTTGTTGGCGGAGAAGGTTCGATTACCTTTAACCAAGGCGATGCTATGGGATCTATAGACTTTCAAACAGCTGATACTGCTGCTCTATTTGAAGCACTTGGATTCCGTGTTGAAAAAAATTGGATGATACAAGGGAAGATGGAGCAATTAATAGTTGATTCATCTGCTTGCTCACCAATTGTTATTAAAGATGGAAAGTCTAATGTGTCAAATGCTGCATTGAATCGTAACGTAACATTCTATCCAACTGACGAGTGGCAATCATTTGTTATTGCTGGTACAATAGGCAAACATGGTCTTGATTCTGTAGACATTGCTGTTGAATTTGGTAAGGTAAATGGCACATACGGTTTAAGGAACTTCGTATTCGAAGTTGATGGTAAAGAATTTGCTTCTTACTTTGTTGTTTCTTCAGAAGGTTCTGTTGCAGTTGAAGAAGTTGCCGCTATCAACGCTTACGTAGCTGGTGGTGTTCTTTACGCTTCTGAGGCTGTCGACGTTGTTATCTACAACATCAGCGGTGTAGCTGTAAAAGTTGCTAAAAACGTTACTACTCTTAATGTGGCTGACTTGAAGTCTGGCTTATACATTGCTAAAGTTGGTAACAAAGCAATCAAATTTGTAAAATAATTAACAAAATATTAATAGTTTAACCTGTTAATAACACAACTTGCCTTGCAGACTTTCGTCTGCAAGGTTTTTTATTTTGTTGGTGTTTGAGTAGAGCAGGTCAATTTTTATTTGTGCCAATCCTCTTTTCCCCTACCTTTGCCGCACATATTTCCATTGTCATGCGATTTATTGATACCCATTCGCATATCTACTCTGAGGAGTTTGATGCCGACCGCACCGATGCTGTCAATCGTTGTACTGCGGCTGGCGTAACACGCCTTATTCTGCCCGATATTGATGCCACATCAAGACAAGCAATGCTTAACTTGGCCGATTCAAACCCGGCAATGTTTTTCCCCGCGGCCGGGTTGCACCCTACATCGGTTGGCGCGCAGTATAAAGCAGATTTGCAGGCGGTTGAAAAAATGCTTGGCAGCGGTCGCAAATTATACGCAATTGGCGAAATCGGCATCGACCTTTATTGGGACAAAACATTTGAGCGTGAACAGTTTGACGCTTTTATAGCGCAAGTGAAATGGGCAAAAGAGTTGCGGTTGCCAATTATTGTCCACATTCGCAATGCTATCGAAAAAACAATTGCGGCACTCGAGCCATTGGCTGATAGCAATCTGCGAGGCGTTTTCCATTGTTTTTCCGGAACATTGCAACAGGCGCAGCAAGCCATCAGCATGGGATTTATGTTGGGTATTGGCGGTGTGCTGACATTCAAAAAATCCAGTTTGCCCGAGGTTGTAAGGCAAATTAATCTCGATAAGTTGCTTTTAGAAACCGATTGCCCATATTTGGCGCCAGTGCCGCATCGCGGCAAGCGCAACGAGAGCAGTTACATCCCAATCATCGCGCGAAAATTAGCTGAAATACAGGGAATTACAATCGAAGAAGTTGCCCGACAAACAACTCGCAATGCCGAAGTTCTGTTTGGACTGTAGTTTTGTTGAATCGGATAATCGGTGAATTGCTCAAATTAGCCAATCGGGTAACCAGTGTTGCGACAGATGCCTCACGAGTTATCAGGTCTTCAATTCACCAAAAGAAATTGTTAGCGATAGTGTTTTTTTTCTACATTTGGCGTTCAAATCAAACAAAAATGAAAATCTCAAAAATATTCATACTCGTGGCTGGCGTTTTGCTTGCAGCGTGTGGCAACAAATCGGTAAACAGCGGTAAAATTGAAACCAAATCGTGCGCGGCCGACACTTCGGTACACTACACCATCTATATTCCGCAAATGGCTGATGATGAAAAATTGCCAATAATAATCTTTTTCGACCCTCATTGTCAAGGCTATTTGCCAGTTAGTAATTATGCCGGTTTAGCCGAGCAATATCGGTATATATTATTGGGCAGCAACGATTTGCGAAACGGATTGTCCGCAGCCCAAACCGAAAAAATTGTTCGGGCGCTTATTAGCGAGGCGCGCGCTGAATACCCGATAAACGAAAAACGCATCTATTTAAGCGGATTTTCGGGCGGCGCTAAAATAGCAGCAATGTATGGCTTTAATATGCCTGAAATTCACGGAGTTGCGGCTTGTGGCGGCAGCATTATACCAAACAGTAAGCCCGATAGCACTTTCTGCTACGTTAGTTTAGTTGGCAATTGCGATTTCAATTATCTTGATATGCAGCAAACCTTAGCCACCCTCGACAATATGAACCAACCTTTCACATCAGTCATTTTTGATGGCAAACATGAGTGGCCAAGCGCAAAAATCTACGAAACAGTATTTCGCGCTTTCGATATTAACGCTATGCGCTTTGGACAGACGCCGGCAAACGTTGATTGGTTAAAGCAAGTTTATAGCGAAATGAGCGATTCGGTAGCCCGTTATATGTCTGAAGGCCAGTTTACTAAAGCGTCGGAAATATTAATGCGTATTGAAAGTTGGTACGGAAATGTTGCCAACGATATCCGCCTGTCAACCTATGTAAATAATCTTAACGAAAATCCTACATTTGCAAGTCAGGTTAAAAAAATACAAGAATTGTCAATCAAAGAGATACGATTACGCGGACAATTCATTAGCTCAGTCGAAAATCGTGATTTGGATTGGTGGAAAACCGAGGTTGAGAATTTCCGCCGCAGCATAGCCAACCCCGACCAGCAAGTAAGTATCGCCAGCAAGCGCCTTATGGCATATCTTAGTATGATAACCTTCTCACTTGCCAACACCGACATCTTAAACAACAATGCCGAAAAAGCCTATAAAAAACTGAAAATCTACGAGCTTGTCGATCCTGAAAACCCGGGCGTATATCTGATGTTTGCCCGCTACTACCTAATGATAAACGACCGCACCGGTATGACCGAATCGTACAAGATCGGAAGAG
>CALBPW010000474.1 GCA_937899145.1 uncultured Bacteroidota bacterium | reverse complement strand
GTCTTGCCAAGTAACATACGGATGCAATTGCCACGGCCGGGTGCGATTGATACGGCGCGTATAACTTAACATAATTTGCTGATCGGCCGGTAATTGATACGACAAGTGCAAAGTTGGAAATATGGCAAAATCATCAAAATGGTAATCGCCTTTATTTTCCGATAGTTCCAAATCTTGATAGGTATATTCGCCACGCAATCCGCATTGGTATCCAAAATCGCCAAATTCGCCTGCATACATTGCGTAAACCGAATAGATTTGACGCACATAATCGGTTTTATAGCTGTACAAATCCTGATGCACAAAGGCTTTCGCCACTGTGTCGTAATAATGAACCGAATAATCGTCGGTACTGGGATGGTATCTGCCTTGCGCACCAAGACTTAATTTACCAAAAATCGAAAATGGCTTAACATAATCTAAATTAAAGCGATAACCGGCACCAGGCTCGTCTTGTTCCGTTTTCTTACCACTTTCAATGCCGCCATTCTCATAATATTGATATGTGTATGATTCGTCATCGTTATCGCGACCATTCATATTAGCCTGCACTTCAAGCTGATGCTCTTTATCATCGCCAAATTGCTGAGTGTAAAAAACCCCAAGACTGCGAAAATGTCCACCATGACTGTTTTTGCTATAGCTGCTATAGCGCAGTGTATCAGCATTATAGTTATAATGAAGTATGTAATCCATATCGGAATTGCCGCCAAAATCGTGGAAGCCAAGGCGGAAATTCATTCCAAGATTAATTTTATGTGTAAACTGGTAATCAACCGCACCATTAACGCCATAGCCGCTGCCCTTTCGATGATTTGTACCATCGCCGGTAGTAAAGGTTATCGTGTCGATGCCGACGCGACGCTCGTTTTCTGTTTCCGATTTAAAATCCTCGGCACGCCCGTCGGCGCCAAGCGTCATGTGCCACTTTCCTGTGCGATAATCAAGTGTGAAATTGCCACCCAAACTCATTGGATATCCGACATTTACATTAAATACACCGCTTAAACCGTTCAGTGAGTTTTTCTTTGTAACAATATTCAAAACTCCGGTTGCGCCATCAGGTTCGTATTTTGCTGATGGATTGGTAATTATCTCGATATTATCAATACTGCTGGCGGGGATAGTCCGAAGTGCGTCGGTAGCGTCAAGTGGTGTAGGACGCCCATCGATAAGTACTGTAAATGAAGAACTTCCACGCATTGTCACATTACCATCAATGTCAACTTTTATTGATGGCACATTTTCAAGCACATCAATTGCCGTTCCCGACTGAGCGTTAAGTTGCTGACTAACATTGACAACCTTTTTATCTATCTTATAATCAACGGCTGCCTTATCTGCCACAACATCAACAGTTTCAAGTTGTTTTACGTCAACATTAAGTTCGATTTTTCCTAAATTAACATCGGAGTTATTCATCATAAAATTCTTATTTACAGGTAAATAACCCATAAAAGCTATTTCAATTTTATAATTACCGGCAGCAATGTTTTTCAGCACAAATTCGCCAGCGACATTAGTAATTCCGCCGCCTGTCAACGTATGGTCAGGCTCTGTATAAACGGCAATTGTCGCGAACTCAATTGGCTGACCACTACGTGCGTCAACCACAATGCCCGAAACCGCGTGTGAACGCGATGCGCTATTGGTTGCAGCGA
>CALBPW010000473.1 GCA_937899145.1 uncultured Bacteroidota bacterium | reverse complement strand
TCTGATAAACCACATTGTCTAATCTCGACTCAAGCAATTGAAGTAAAACAACACCAGTAATACCTTTGCTACGTTGTGCTTTAGCAAATAAGTTAGCAAACTGACGCTCTAATACACCGTATGTGTATTTGACTTTTTGTTTTTCAGCCAACTGAGTACCATACTCTGATGATTTGTTTCTCTTTTTGTTCAGACCGTGTTGACCTGGAGGAAAGTTTTTTCTATCCAAGTATTTATCAGGCCCGTAAATAGGCTCACCAAATTTTCTTGCAATTTTCGATTTTGGTCCAATATATCTAGCCATTTGTTTTTTATTTATTCAATTAGACTAATTAAACACGACGCCTTTTTGGAGGACGGCAACCATTGTGTGGAAGTGGAGTAACGTCCACAATCTCTGTAACTTCTATTCCTTGATTGTGAATAGTACGGATGGCTGATTCTCTGCCAGTTCCAGGGCCTTTAACATATACTTTTGCTTTGCGCATTCCTGCGTCAAAAGCAACTTTTGCACAATCTTCGGCTGCAACTTGCGCGGCGTATGGAGTGTTCTTTTTCGAACCTCTAAAACCGTTTTTACCAGCCGACGACCATGAAATTACTTGTCCATCGCTATTGGTTATCGAAATAATGATGTTGTTGAACGAAGAATGAATGTGCACTTCGCCCGTTGATTCAACCTTAACGATTCTTTTCTTTGTGGTTTTTGACTTCTGTGCCATAATTAATTACCTATTATTTAGTGGCTTTCTTTTTATTTGCTACAGTCTTCTTACGACCTTTACGTGTACGCGCGTTGTTACGGGTGTTTTGTCCGCGTACTGGTAATCCCAAACGATGACGTACTCCACGATAGCAACCAACGTCCATTAGTCGCTTAATGTTCAATTGTATTTCTGAACGCAATTCACCTTCCAATTTATAATCGGCAAGGATTTTACGAAGCGATGCAACTTCTGCATCTGTCCAATCACCCACTTTGGTATCAAAACTGATGCCAGCTTTCTCAAGAATTGTTCTTGCACTGCTGCGTCCGATACCGAAAATGTATGTCAGGCCTATTTCTCCTCTTTTGTTTTTTGGTAAATCTACACCTACAAGACGTGCCATAATTACATTTAAAATTTTTGAGTTGCAAATTTATTAAATTATCCTTGACGTTGTTTGAATTTCGGATTTTTTTTATTAATCACATACAAACGTCCTTTGCGACGCACGATTTTGCAATCGGCATTGCGCTTTTTAATTGATGCTCTTACTTTCATCTTTTTACTCTTTTATTTGTACCTAAACGCGATACGTCCCTTAGTTAAATCATAAGGCGACATTTCAACTTTCACTTTATCTCCCGGCAATATCTTAATGTAGTGCATCCGCATTTTGCCTGAAATATGGGCGGTTATTACCAATCCGTTTTCAAGCTCAACCCGAAACATTGCATTTGATAATGCTTCGATAATAGTGCCATCTTGTTCAATTGAAGCCTGTTTGGCCATAAATTAATTTTTTGGTTACTTCAAATGTCCTTTTTTGTGGACTCTGCGTTTACCTTCGTGTTAACTGAATGACAATTCTTTTTTGAGACGTCTTTTTGATTTTGTTTTGCATTAAGTGTGCGCACAAATAATGTTTAACAATTTCAGCAGTCAACTTCTTTTGAAAGTATTAAATGTTTGAACGACCTTTTATTCGTCCGCTCTTCATCAGTCCGTCATAATGACGCATTAACAAATGGCTTTCGATTTGCTGCAGTGTGTCAAGCACTACGCCAACCATAATCAATAGAGATGTGCCGCCATAGAAGTAGGCGAAACTACTCTGTACTCCTGCTATCATAGCAAAGGCCGGCATTATTGCTACAAGTGCAAGGAATATTGACCCTGGTAATGTAATGCGCGACATAACAGCGTCAAGGTATTCAACTGTTTTACGCCCGGGTTTTACTCCGGGTATAAAGCCTCCATTCTTTTTCATATCGTCAGCCATCTGTGTCGGATTGATAATGATGGCTGTATAGAAATATGTAAAAATAATGATTAACAATCCAACGGTAAGGTTATACCAAAATCCTGTAGGGTTTGATAGTGCCGCTGCAACGCCTGTTGCTGATTCAACATTTGCAAATCCTATCAAAACTATTGGTAAGAACATTATTGCTTGGGCGAAGATGATTGGCATTACACCTGCCGCATTAACTTTTAGCGGAATGTATTGTCTAACACCGCCATATTGTTTATTACCTACAATGCGTTTCGCGTATTGTACTGGAATTTTACGGGTCCCCTGTACGAGTAAGATTGTAAGTAGGATAACAACCCCCAAGGCTATCAGTTCGATTAAAAGCATTACCAAACCGCCTCCTTGTTCGTTTAGGCGTGAGATGAATTCAACCCACAACGCCGACGGGAGACGTGCTATAATACCTATCATAATGATTAAAGAGATTCCGTTGCCTAAGCCTCTATCGGTAATACGCTCGCCAAGCCACATTACAAACATTGTTCCTGCTGTAAGTATAAACATTGACGATATGGTGAAATATGCGCCTTTAAGAATGAATGCCGATTCTGGCAGTTGTGAATGCAAGTTTGCCAAATAACCAGGACCTTGAAGGAACAATATGGCTACTGTAAGGATACGAGTAATCTCGTTAATCTTACGGCGGCCGCTTTCACCTTCACGTTGTAATCTTTGGAAATAAGGAACTGCCATTCCTAACAATTGAACAACAATTGACGCTGAGATGTAAGGCATAATACCTAAGGCGAATATTGACGCGTTAGAAAATGCGCCACCTGAAAACATATCTAAAAGACCTAATATACCGCTTGCTGTTTGGTTTTTCAAAGCTGCAAGTTGTGTCGGGTCGATACCGGGCAACACTACCATTGTTCCTAAACGATATACCAAGATAAGTAGCAATGTGTTTACAATTCTATCTCGCAAATCGTCGATTCGCCATATATTCTTTAAGGTTTCAATAAATCTCTTCATCAGCGTAAAAAATTACAAGGTTACTACTTTGCCATTTTGTGCTTCGATAGCAGCGATTGCCGATTTTGAGAATGCATGAGCTTCAACTTCTAATTGCGCGCTCAATTTGCCGTTTCCTAATATCTTCACTTTATCATTAGCTGATATCAAACCATTGGCTAATAAAACATCAATGTCGATTTTTGTCAGTCCTTTCGCTTCGGCTAATTTTTGCAAATCGCCAATATTAACTGCTTTAAATTCCTGACGGTTGATATTCTTGAAACCAAATTTAGGCATACGTCTTTGTAAAGGCATTTGACCGCCTTCAAATCCTACTTTCTTCGAGTAACCCGAACGCGATTTTGCGCCTTTGTGACCACGGGTTGAAGTTCCTCCTTTGCCCGAGCCTGCGCCACGTCCAATTCTTTTCGAAGATTTTACTGAGCCGGCTGCCGGCTTTAAATTGCTTAAATCCATAATAATGTCTTTATTTTATTTCTTCAAAAGAAACTAAATGTTTTACTGCATTTATCATTCCAAGTATTTCAGGTTTAGCATCATGCTCAACTACCTGATTGAGTTTGTGTAAACCCAAAGCTTCCAATGTTGCAACTTGGCGTTTGTTGCTGCCAATTTTGCTTTTAATTTGTTTAATACGATACTTTGCCATGATGATTAACCTTTAAATACTTTTTCCATTGATACCCCGCGTTCAAAGGCAACTTCTTTTGCATCGCGCATTTGCGATAATGCTTCCATTGTTGCTTTTACAACGTTGTGCGGGTTTGATGAGCCTTTTGATTTTGCCAAGCAGTCTTTTACTCCAACACTTTCAAGTACAGCACGCATTGCGCCACCTGCTTTAACACCAGTACCGTGCGACGCTGGCGAGATGTAAACTTTTGCTCCGCCATACGCTGCTAATTGGTCGTGTGGAAGTGTCCCGTTGATAACTGGAACTTTTATAAGATTCTTCTTTGCATCTTCAACACCTTTGCTAATTGCTGTGGTAACCTCATTGGCTTTACCTAAGCCGTAGCCTACTACACCATTTTCGTTGCCTACAACAACTATTGCAGAGAAAGTAAAGGTGCGGCCTCCTTTGGTAACCTTAGTAACGCGGTTGATAGCCACCAAGCGATCTTTTAGTTCAAGATCTGTTGTTTTTATTCTTCTAATGTTCGACATAATCTTTTAAAATTTAAGTCCACCTTTACGAGCTGCTTCAGCCAAGGCTTTAACCCTACCATGATACAAAAAGCCATTTCTGTCGAAAACAACTTGGCTTATTCCCTTATCTAAAGCTGTTTTGGCGATTAATTCGCCAACTTTCTCAGCTTTTTGAATTTTTGTCTCTTTTGTTTCAGCTATACTTTTAATCATTGACGAAGCTGAAGCAAGAGTAACACCTGCCACATCATCAATAATTTGAACTGAAATCTGTTTGTTGCTGCGGAATACACTCATACGTGGTTTCTCTGCTGTGCCAGCAACATTACGGCGAATGCTTGCCTTAATTTTATTGCGTCTTTCTAATTTAAACGATGACATAATTTCTCAGTTTAAAAATTATTTACCAGCAGATTTACCAGCTTTTCTGCGAATTTGTTCACCAATAAACTTAATACCTTTACCCTTGTACGGCTCTGGCATACGGAACGAGCGAATCTTTGCTGCTACTTGTCCGATAAGTTGTTTGTCGCAACTTTCAAGTTTTAGCATCGGGTTGCTACGTTTGTCGGTTTTAGCTTCTACTTTAATCTCTGGTGGCAATTCAAACATAATGCTATGAGAGTAGCCCAAACTCATTTCAAGCATTTGCCCATTTGACTCGGCACGATAACCTACGCCAACAAATTCCATCTCTAATTTGAACCCTTCAGAAACTCCGACCACCATATTGTGGATTAAAGCGCGATACAAACCATGCATCGATTTGTGCGCTATTTCGTCATCAGGACGCTCCAATTTTACAGTTGTGCCTTCTACAACAACTTTAATGTCCGGATTGACTTTTTGTGTCAATGTTCCTTTGGGCCCTTTTACTACTACCACGTTGTCGTTGTCAACGGTAACGGTAACGCCAGCGGGTATAGCTACAGGTAATTTTCCAATACGTGACATGTTATAACTTTATTAATAAATGTAACACAAAACTTCACCGCCTACATTTTTAGCTTTTGCTTCTTTGTCTGAAAGAACACCTTGTGATGTTGACAGTATTGCGATGCCTAAGCCATTAAGCACACGTGGCATGTTTTCAACATTGGTGTATTTTCTCAAACCCGGGCGGCTGACTCTTTCTAATTTTTTGATAACCGGTTGCTTTGTTTGCAAGTTGTATTTCAAAGCTATTTTGATGATACCGTTTTCGTCATCAAATTTATAGTTCAGAATATAACCATTGTCAAAAAGTATTTTGGTTATACCTTTTTTGATGTTCGATGTAGGTACTTCTACAACTCTGCTTTTAGCCATTTGAGCATTCCTAATACGTGTAAGGAAATCTGCTATTGGATCTGTCATTTCTTTAAATCTTTAATGTTACCAACTTGCTTTTTTAACACCCGGAATCAATCCTTTAAGCGCCATCTCTCTGAATTGAATTCTGCTTATTCCAAATTGGCGGATATAACCTTTTGGACGGCCTGTTAGAGAGCACCTGTTATGCATACGTACAGGCGAAGCGTTTTTTGGCAATTTTTGAAGTGCCTCATAATCACCTTCGGCAATTAATTTTTCGCGCTTTGCTGTTGTTTTCTTTAGATAATCATCATCACTACTCATATCAAGTAACTAAACTTTATTATAAGTCGTCAAAACATCCACATCAGGATTATTAGCCAACATTTCTAAAGCACCATTGTGCATTTCCTCTGCTTCCTCAGGCTCAAAAACCAATTTCATGCCATCTGTCAAGACCTGCTGGACAAGAATTCTTTTCAAAGACTATAAGTTACGCTCTTTATCAATTTCTTTATAATCATCTAAATCATCAAGTAACGGAATTAAGTCTAAAAAGAATGGCCTTTCCTCAAAGTACGAAAAATAAATCCCCATTTCAGCCGGTAAGAAAATCCAACGATCTCCGTTATGATATTTATATTTGCGATAGGATCTCTAAATAAATTTTGGATACGTTTCTAAAATTTGTTTTCTCAATTTTTCTTCTCTTATAGTGTCAAAAAAACGCATATCAAATTCTACAATATCTACATCATGTGCATTTTTAAATCTGCTACGACAATAATCAAACGGTAAATCCTATATAACGACAGTATCACTTTCATCGTGAATTAATCCGTAATATGCCCCTTTTACAAGAATATCTTTTGCAAATAAAGCGCACTTTCTATCTATCTAAAAAGTGGTACAGAAATCTGCCGCGTCATAATAGGTTGCTGCTGTCTTTTTTTCTTGTTCCTCTTTATACTAACATCCTAACTACAACAGAATATGGGATCAATGACCTGTTTTTAACGACTATAGGAGTCTTGATTCCTGTTTTGACACTTAACATTCAAGAGGCTGTCTTGAGGTTTGCCCTGGATAAGAAGTATGAAAGAAG
>CALBPW010000472.1 GCA_937899145.1 uncultured Bacteroidota bacterium | reverse complement strand
AGCACTGTTTATCTCTCTTGCTCCATCCTTGGGATTTATGGGAACTGTCATCGGTGGCGCAATAAGCGGTCTTGGAATTGGCATTGTTTTTATGCAGGGCGGCAGTACAGGCGGAACAGACATTATTGCAATGATTATCAACAAGTATCGCGATGTAATGCCTGGTCGCGTTATTATGATTTGCGACGCTTTGATTGTTGCCTCATCGTTTTTCATTTTCCATAGTATTGAAAAGATGATGTACGGTTTTGTAACAATGTTCACACTTACATATTGTATTGATATTGTGCTTGTTGGTCAAAAACGCTCGGTTCAGATAATGATTTTCTCAAAGCATTATGCCGAAATTGCCGATGCCATCACCACACAACTTGACCGCGGCGTTACAATACTTGAAGGACAAGGATGGTACTCAAAAAAACCTATGAAAGTGATTGTTTCAATTGTCAGCAAAAATCAAGTGCAGACCGTTCATAACATAGTAAAACAGATTGATTCAAAAGCATTTATATCGCAAGAAGCCGTTATGAGTGTTTATGGTGAAGGTTTTGAGCAAATGAAATAAGCTTTGTACATCAAAACGTATTGCCTCAAGGTGTAATTTTGCTATGCGGCGCAAATCATTGATTTGCAGCTATATAATTTAACAGGTTTGAGCCTGTTTAGTCGGTTCGCCGATTATTCAATTCACTGGTTAAACATTAATAATCAGCCCATTGTTCAGCAATTTCGTCAAGAATTTTGACTATTTCAGCAGGATTTTTTTCAGTAACAAGGCGGATGCGGGTATCTTTAAAATTAGGAAGACTTTTAAAATAATTTGATAAATGTTGGCGAATTTCAAAAACGCCAACATAATCACCTTTCCAATCGAGCGAATATTGTAGATGTCGCTTTACGAGCTCCACTTTTTGAGGAATAGTTGGATTTGGGAGCAACTCACCAGTTTCTATATAATGTTTTGAACGGCTAAAAATCCAAGGGTTGCCAATGGCAGCCCTGCCAATCATCACACCATCTACACCATATTTAATAAAGGCATTGGCGGCTTGTTCTGGTGTGCAAATGTCGCCATTGCCGACAACAGGAATATGCAATCGTGGATTTTCTTTAGTTTTAGCAATCAAACTCCAATCAGCATCGCCTTTGTACATTTGGCTACGTGTGCGTCCGTGAATTGTAATCGCCTCAATGCCAACATCTTGCAGTTGTTCGGCAAGTCCAACAATGGGTTTATCCGTATCGTCCCAACCAAGGCGTGTTTTTACTGTAACAGGCAGATTTACAGCTTTTACTACGCGACTTGCGATTTCAATCAATAATGGTATATTTTGAAGAAGTCCCGCACCAGCACCTTTCCCGGCAATTTTTTTTACAGGACAGCCAAAATTCAAATCGATAATGTCAGGTTTTGCTTGCTCAACACGCAGTGCGGCTTCAACCATAGCATCAGGATTTTTACCATAAATCTGTATTCCAACCGGGCGCTCGTTGTCAGAAATATCAAGTTTGCGCAAACTTTTTTCGGCATCGCGAATAAGCCCATCAGCCGATACAAATTCTGAGTACATCAAATCAGCGCCTTGCTCTTTGCACAAGCGGCGAAACGACGGGTCGCTTACATCTTCCATTGGTGCAAAAATCAGGGGTTTTTCTCCTAAATCGATGTTTCTGATTTTCATTGTCGATGTGTTTTTTGAAAATCTGACAATTATTGAATTGGCAAGTTGATTATTTAGTCGCTAATTTAATAAAAAAGCACTTACAACTTGTAAGTGCTTTTTGGTGGACCCAGCTGGGCTTGAACCAGCGACCCCCTGATTATGAGTCAGGTGCTGCTAACCAACTGAGCTATGG
>CALBPW010000471.1 GCA_937899145.1 uncultured Bacteroidota bacterium | reverse complement strand
CATCGGACGCAATTTTATCAACCAAGCAACCGCGAGATATATCGTAACTCATATTAAAACGCTATGTTAAAAAGTCGGTAAATATAATAAAAGTTTTAACAACGGATTTTCAGACTTCTGACGGCAAACAATTGGCAAGAAATTGTAGTAATCTTCATTTTCATCAATTCAGCTTAATTTTCATACTTTTGGCAGATAGAATCTAAAGATGCTCTGCACCATACCACAAAAATGGAAACAGAAGAACAACATATTGCCCGCTTAAAAGAACTTGTAGCCGTACTGCCCGAAAGTCCGGGCGTTTATCAGTATCTCGATAAAAACGGAACAATAATTTATGTTGGCAAAGCCAAACGGCTAAAAAGGCGTGTGTCGTCGTATTTTAACAAATACCAAGAGCGAGTAAAAATTCGGATTCTGGTCCGAAACATCGACGATATTAAGCATATTGTGGTTGATACTGAGCAAGATGCGCTTTTGCTTGAAAATAATCTGATAAAAAAATACCAACCGCGCTACAACTCGCTATTGAAAGACGACAAAACGTATCCGTGGATTTGCATCAAAAACGAGCCATTTCCGCGCGTTTTTTCAACACGCCATTTTGTTCGCGACGGGTCAACGTATTTTGGCCCATACACTTCGGCCTACACCCTGCGCACATTGATTGACCTTATCCGGCAGCTTTATCCAATACGCACTTGCGCCCTCAACCTCAGCCACGAATCCATCGCAAAAGGCAGGTACAAAATCTGCCTTGAACATCACATTGGCAACTGCCTTGGACCTTGCGAGGGACGCCAAACTGAGGAAGAATACGCCGAATTTGTCAGCAACATAAAAGAGATTTTGAAAGGCAACTCAAATGAAGTTATCGAACTGCTGAAAAACAAAATGCAGACACTGAGCAGGGAGTATAAATTTGAAGAAGCGCAACAAATTAAAAACAAGATAGATAAGCTGTCAGAATTTCAAAGCAAGTCGACTGTTGTCAGTCCAACAATTCATAATGTTGATGTTTTTTCGATAATTGACGACGACGATTGCGCATACATCAATTTTATGCGTGTGGTGAATGGCGCAATTGTGCAGGTTCACACCTTCGAGATGCAGAAACACATTGAGGAAGAGAAGGAATCAACTTTGCTGTCGGTTATTCAAGAGGCGCGGCAACGCTATTTAAGCACATCGCGCGAGATAATTGTGCCGTTTGAGCTTGATTTTGAACTCGATGGCATCACCTTTAACATTCCGCAGCGTGGCGACAAGCGAAAGCTGCTTGAGCTAAGTGAGCGCAACGCACTGACTTACAAGCACGAAAAGTTAAAACAGCAACTCAATCGGAATCCTGAAAAGCGCACCGAGCGCATTATGGAAACAATGCAAAAAGATTTGCGTTTGAAAGCATGGCCAACACTGATTGAAGGTTTCGACAACTCTAACATTCAGGGGACCAATCCTGTAGCCTCGTGCGTTGTGTTTCGCAATGGCAAACCCAGCAAGCGCGATTACCGGCATTTCAACATCAAAACCGTAGTTGGAGCCAACGACTTTGCCTCGATGGAAGAAATCATCTATCGCCGCTACAGCCGCCAACTTGCTGAGGGCAACGAGTTGCCGCAACTCATTTTGATTGATGGCGGCAAAGGACAATTGGGAGCCGCCGTCAGCAGTCTGCAAAAACTTGGCCTGATGGGAAAAATATCGGTTATCGGCATTGCCAAACGCCTTGAAGAACTCTACTATCCCGGTGACCCCGTGCCACTATATCTTGATAAAAATAGCGAGACACTGAAAGTGCTGCAAAACGTGCGCAACGAGTCGCACCGCTTTGGCATAACCTTCCACCGCAACAAGCGCTCAAAAAACTTTCTCATATCGGAAATTGACACAATAAAAGGCATTGGCGATAAAACTAAAGAACTGCTATTCAAAGAGTTAAAAACTGTTGAAGCAATGCGGGAGGCAACAGTTGAAAAACTTACCGAAATTGTTGGGAAAGCAAAAGCCGAACTTATTTACAACCATTTCAACGATAATTCGGACAATCAGAAAACCGATTGACAAAATTTTAAAAACATTGCCCTATTTGGCACATTTTATGCATATAAAAACGCAAAATATCGATACACAACAAATTATGAAGATTGAAAACAAAAACACAGCCTCACAAGTGCGCTTGTTGTATGCCCTTATCCCCGCCATTATTGTGCTAACAGTAGCTGCCATTTATTTGCTCAATGTTGCAACAGGCTTTGCACCCATATTGACAGGTGCCTGTTTGTTAGCCATTTACGCCATTTTTGCAATAACAATGAATTATCACTACATAATGATTTTTATCGGACCAGATAAGATATTGGTCAGATTTAAAGCGCTTTGGCCTATCCGCACCGATAACAATTCATTCGAGATAAACACAACCGATTTTGCTGGTTATGAAATAATTAAAACCCCATTTCGCAATAATCTGGTAATCTTCAAAAACACGCCAGGCGGAAAAGCCGAATATCCAAAAGTCAATATCAATCTTCTTGATAATGAGAGTGTGGAAAAAATGAAACGGGCATTCGCACTACTCGAAACCATAAAAAAAACGCAATAGATGAGCGACAATTCAGCCGAAACACGAGATTATCTTGCACTTTGGTCAATACCGGGCATTGGCAGCACAATGGCCCGGCGGCTAATATCGTATGGCGGCGGAATACAAGAAATCTTCAAACTGAAAACCGCTGACCTGAAGCGCATACCGGGCATCGGGCAAGCGCTATCTGAAACCATTGCAAAAGGAGGCTACTACCAAAAAGCCGACGAAACAATTGAATTTGCCCAAAAATTTGGCATCAACATAATCAACTGGTACGACAAGCGATACCCTGAGCGGCTGAAACAATGCGAAGATAGTCCGCTGATACTTTTCCATAAAGGACAACCGATTGACAATCAAATGAGATTTTTGGCCGTGGTAGGCACACGCGTTGCAACACAGCGCGGGCAAAATTTTTGCCGGCAACTAATTGAAGATGCCAAAAACAAGCACAACAACATCTGCATTGTAAGCGGTTTGGCATACGGAATTGATGTGGCCGCACACAAGGCCGCGCTTGAATTTGGCATACCCACCATCGGCGTTTTAGGGCACGGACTCGACACCATATACCCCGCTGCACACCGCGACATTGCTGTACAAATGGTGAACTGCGGTTGCTTGGTAACCGAATTTTTTCAGAAAGTGTATGCCGACAAAAACAACTTTGTCCGCCGAAACCGCATTATTGCCGGCTTATGCGACGCCACATTGGTTGTTGAATCAGATATTAAAGGCGGCTCGCTGATAACTGCCGAGATTGCGAACTCATACAATCGCGATGTGTTTGCACTGCCCGGACGCAACACCGACCGCTACTCGCTTGGCTGTAACATGCTGATTAAAAGCCATCAGGCGCAACTCATTGAATCGTTTGCCGATATTGAATATTTTCTTGGCTGGGACGAACAACCCAAAGCTGTACAAAAACAACTTTTTGTTGAACTTGATGCCGAGAGCCAAAAAATATACGACACACTACAAGACAACGACCTGACAATTGATGTCATCTGCCGCCAGACCGGACTTCAGATGCCGAAAGTTTCCGCACTGCTGCTATCAATGGAACTGAAAGGACTTGTAAAAACATTGCCGGGCAAGGTTTATACAAGAGGATAATTGTGAACAACTATTCCACAAACTTCATCGTACTCATAATCGCCTCAAGCTGACGCATATAGTTGCGTTTATCTTTTTTACCGGCATACACATAACTATCGATAGTTACAATGCGGTTGTGGGATTTGTCGAATTGCGTAAGGCTGACAAACGGACCGCCCATAAAATCGCCCTCAGTCCGCCACAGTCCGCGCAGCTCAGCTGTGTAGTTCCCGTTCCGATTATACGAGCGGAAGGTTGTTACGCCTTCGTGTCCATCGGTTGTCATGTACGAGCCTTCGCCGGGACCTGCCACGTAGAGTTTCAGCATTTCGTTTCGTTTGTTTATCAAGAAGTTACGAGTAAATGTCGCGGTATCGGTATAATCGTAATAATAAACAAAGATACCTTGACTTATTTCGGGTGTTTCGTGCGAAATCCAGATGAAGTTATTGGTATCCATATCGAAGGTGTAGCCTTTCGGGATTGTCATTTGCACGCCAGCTGCATGTTCAAGTTTTTGCATCACGGTGCGGTCAGGAAAGGTGGAATAGTTTTTTACTATGCGGTCTTGTTCAGCTTTTAGCAAGATGCCTGTTATTTTGTCGGCATTTTCGGCAAAGAGCGAGATAAACTCTTTGCCACTTGGCGCTGTAATCTGAATGATGGTTTGCGGACGCGCCCAAAGGTCGGCTGCTACACGGATGCTTGGTGCGCTATCGGCTTCTATTTTGCAACTTACAATATTCCGATGGCGTTCGAAAATCTCGGTAAAGGCACTACTTGGAATGTGTATCAGGTTGAACATCGGCTCGTCTTGCGGCAACCCCGGAACATCTTCGCACACAAATGCTTGAATGGTATCGCCGGCTGACTTCCAAAGGTCGTTTTCGATAACAAAAACCACTTCGCCCGCTTTGCCCGATATGCTTGGCAGCATTTTCTCGCGGACTTTTTTAGTGCATGATGTAAGCAATGTCGCAAATGCAATTGCAATTAGCAGATAATTAGTTGGTTTCATACTATAAGGTATTAAGTGTTAAGTTGTTAAGTCCCGATAGATACCGGAATAAGTTTTTGGTTTTTCACCATACCAATTGCAAAATTACAGAAAAAAGGGGATTTTATTGAATTGTGCCGCTATGAATAATATTGGTTTGCTTATTTTTGCGAAAAACGAGAACAATGCTGATTCTTTCTACACCGATTACACGCGCCAAACTATCCGAATATGCGGCAAACACTTTCGGCGATATGATTAAGTGTGTGGCCGACACCGACCAAAACTTGCTTGCCATTGATGCGGAACTGCACGCTGATTTGGAACGTATATTGCTGGAACACGGCTCATTACAGGAAAATTTATGGGGATTCAACCTCTATCCTGATGAGCAAGGCGATGATTTTGTTGAATACGACTCGCTAATCAACATACGCGCGTGGCAAGGCAACCCAACCCGCGATGTTACTGACGCTGGAGTGCGCGCAAAAATTGTTTCAATTGTCAATCAATTCATTACTGACTAATGCAGCACCAAACTCTTGACAACGGACGTTGGGCGGCAATGACGCTATCACAGCAAATGGCCAACATTGGCAGCGAGACATCACGCGTCTATAAGGCACTTGCGGCTGGCAAAGACGACCGCGCCCAAAAGGCGTTTGAACGTTTTCAGGAACTTACCGACCTGACTATCAGATACGGACGCTGCGACAACCCTCAAACACGCCCCGCCCTGCTCAAAGAACTATGCCGCCTGCGCGAACTCTAGATCGGAAGAGCGTCGTGTA
>CALBPW010000470.1 GCA_937899145.1 uncultured Bacteroidota bacterium | reverse complement strand
CCATTAGATAGGCACAAAAAAAGAAAAGCGTTCGCCATTTCGTTCTGACTGCTTATTATTAAATCGTGGCTCTGGTAAAACCTTTGGAACTAATAAGCACGAAACGGCTCACGCCCTAAAGCGTGAACCCCTCGCTGACCTATTCCCGTGTCTTAGGAATTGTCCAGATTTCAGTGAAGAGAATAAGAGCGTAAACTCAATTATTTAATATTCAATTTTTTAAATTTTTTCTGTTTCTTAAACTTCTTTTAATTCATTACATCTATAGATAAAACATTGTCAATCAACAATATTTCTCAAAACTCAGGCACAGGCTCGTTATATAGTTTCTGAAAAACTTCACGAGCCGGAACACGGACAATTTCGCCGTTTTTGCCAGCCTGAATCACTATCTGATTAAGCATAGCTTTCTTTTTAAGCGTTTCATATTCAGCCTTTTCGAGAGCTTTTCTAATCAGTTCATTATCCGTGTTGCTCATTCGTTTGTTTTGTCAAAATCATTTATTATGGTAACCACCAAATTCACAAAATCGTGTACTGGTTTTGCAAGTGTTTGCACTTCCTCGTCAAAGACATCGTAAGCGCAATTGTAGTCGGCTTTTTGGCGCAGTTGAAAAAGGCGTGCAAGCAAACTGCCTGTTTCCATCGATACAATATTGGTTTTGACAAAATTCTTGCTGAATTGCATTATCACACCCGAATGTGTGTGACCGCTGATTCCGCGTTGAATAAACAGCGCATGAACTATGTGAAAACAAGCATAATAGAAGCGGTTTATGGCCATGTCGAAATGGAAAAGCTGCATCATCTCATCGGCCTGATTCAGAAAATGCAATGATTTTGCGACTTGTCTTTCAACCAATAATTGTTTGTCTTCCATTGCTTTATGTTGTCAGTAGATTTATGGCATCGCGCTTGACGTTCTCGTAAAACGGCACCGCCTGATACGATTGCCACTCTTTGGTTGTGTACATTATCGGATTGATTTCTTCGCCCAATTCGCAACCAAGCAAAACAAACGGATAACTTACAGAATCATAGTCTGATTGAGTAAGTGTGTTTTTGTTGATTACAAGTAATATGTCCCAATCGGAATCTTCGTGGGCAGTGCCACGAGCCTGCGAGCCGTAGAGCAACGCCATACTTCCGCTTGGAACAACTTGCGCCGCCAAGTGCTTGATGTCTGACAATACCCTGTTTTTCTTACTTGTATTCATATCGTTACAAATAGTTTAACAACACAAATATAACAAATTCCTACAATTCGTACGTGGTACGCCGCGTCCCTACATTTTTCAAACCTTCAGTTATTCAATCCTTCAATCAATACTCAAACTCGCCAAATTCGCTCTTGATTGTGAGCCATGTATGGTCTGACGGCTCAATGCGCCCGATGATTTGAGCGTCGATGTTGAAGGATTTTGAAATGTCTATAACTTTCTGAGCATCAGCCGCATCAAGGTAAACTTCGAGGCGATGTCCCATGTTGAATACTTTGTACATCTCGCGCCAATCGGTGTCACTCTGCTCTTTGATAGTGCGGAAAAGTGGTGGAACTGGAAATAGATTATCTTTTATAACATGTACATTTTCAACAAAATGCAATACTTTAGTTTGTGCGCCGCCTGAGCAATGCACCATGCCATGAATTGCAGGACGCATTTCGTCGAGCAGTTTTTTGACAACGGGTGCGTATGTGCGTGTTGGCGAGAGTACAAGTTTTCCCGCATCAATAGGAGAGCCTTCAACCGCGTCGGTAAGTTTCAGATTTCCGGAATATACAAGGTCGTCGGGAACAGCGGCGTCATAACTTTCGGGATATTTTTGTGCAAGATATTTTGCAAACACATCGTGGCGGGCGCTTGTCAGTCCGTTGCTTCCCATTCCGCCATTATATTCTTTTTCGTAAGTTGCTTGCCCCGATGAAGCCAAACCGACAATCACATCGCCTGCTTTAATATTGGCATTGTTTATAACATCGGCACGGCGCATACGGCAAGTTACTGTGCTATCGACAATTATGGTGCGCACAAGGTCACCAACATCGGCTGTTTCGCCGCCTGTGGCATACACTCCAACACCCATCTGACGTAGTTCGGCAAGCAGTTCGTCGGTGCCGTTTATGATGGCTGAAATAACCTCACCCGGCACAAGTAGTTTGTTTCGTCCTATCGTGCTCGAAACTAATATGTTATCAACAGCCCCCACACAAAGCAAATCGTCGATATTCATAATAAGGGCATCTTGCGCAATGCCTTTCCAAACGCTAAGGTCGCCTGTTTCTTTCCAATAAAGATAAGCGAGGCTCGATTTTGTGCCGGCGCCATCGGCGTGCATAATGTTGCAATATTCGGGGTCGCCACCTAAAATGTCGGGGATGATTTTGCAGAAAGCCTTGGGATACAAGCCTTTATCAATATTTTTTATAGCGTTGTGCACATCTTCCTTCGATGCCGAAACACCACGTAAATTGTATCGTTCAGTGTTCATATAAGTTCTAAGTTTTCGAAGTTGTAAGTGTAAAGAGTAAAGTTTAGATGTTAATAAATTCCAAATCCTGAATAACTAAGCAAAGTATATTATTAAAAACGCGCTGATTATCAGCAACCAAAGTAGTATTTCTCCTATCACCTTTCGATGAATCTCGTTGAAAAACATTGATGCAATAAATGTTAGTGCAATTGATGCAAAAACAAGTATCGCAATATTGGCGCATGGTAATAAGAAAAATGCGGCTATTGATGTGATTATAAGCCAAATAAACAGTGCAAAATATTTTCGCGTGCTAACTTTATAAATTCTGATGCTTTGTTGCATTGTAAGTATCGATATTAATATGAAAAGCGCTGAATATCCGATGGCCACATATTGCACCATACTAATGTCTAAGTTGAAATCGGCTGATTCAAAAACGCGCATTATACGGTCGAAAAACTCGTCAGCACGGTTTAACAAAAACATTATTGCCAAATAGAAGAGGAATGGCACAACAAACCCCAAAATTGCCGCCAGAAATTCGCGAATATCGAAGTAACGCAAAATGAATTGAGTTGCAAAAACAACAAACATCATCGCTAAAACAGCAGGAAAAATGATGGTGGCAAGTCCAAGAAACAATCCGCTTTCGAAATAGAAAACTGATTGATTTGGATGCCGCTCGGTGTCTAACACCTTGCTCATCGATAAGATGAAAAATCCGTTGGCCAACATAACTGGCAACAAATCGTGTTCAACCGATAATGTACTGACTATCAATACGAAAAACAACGGAGGCATTATGGTTTTCTTTTCCATAATGATGAATCGCAAATCGATTAACATCAATGAAAACGCCTCGACAAGCATCAATCCGAAGGCTATAAGTTGCAGTGTCCAAGCCGATAAGCCGGTGTTTTGGCATAATCCGTAGTACACCACCGAGCCACTTTTTATGGTAGGCTCCCAATAGGGGTTGCCAAAAATTGGCAGCCAAAGCGAAATGGCGATTATCACCGTCAGGAAGTGCATTACCGGCGAGTTGTTTTTGTATAGTTGAAGTAACATAAATCACATATTTTGAAGGTCTTGACCTATATCGCGGCGGAAGTACGCGCCATCAAATTTTATATTGTCAATGCTGCTGTACGATTTGTCGAGGGCGGCTTGAATGCTGTTGCCAAGCGATGTTATGGCAAGCACACGGCCACCGTCGGTTAGCGTTTGTTTGCCGCTCAACTTTGTGCCGGCATGGAAAACTGTGCTTTCCTTCACCTCGTTTAGTCCGGTAATTTCAAATCCTTTTTTGTAACTCTCCGGGTATCCGCCCGATACCATTACCACGGTAATTGCTGTTTCGTTTTTCATTTCGGCTTTTTTACCGGCAAGTTGTTGTTTGGCGGTTGCTTCAAGCAAGTCGAGCAAATCGCAATCTAAACGCGGGATAACGACTTCGGTTTCCGGGTCGCCCATACGCACGTTATATTCAATAACATACG